>JBBILJ010000009.1:0-22221 GCA_037444945.1 Microcaldota archaeon
GGGCATTCTACTGCGTCACGCCGTGTAGAGTCCGAATTCCCGTGCCGCCGAACTCTATCAACATTAGCGTCAGCCACGCGGGCTACTACGATTGGACGAACCGCGGCTACCTCTACGCCGGCCAAACCACGGCGGTTTACGCGCAACTCTTACCCGTCGCGACGCCACCGGCGGGGTACGCCACTCTCGTCGTCAACTCGTCCGTTTTTGGCGCGAACGTGACCAACCTCGATACGAGGGCATTCTACTGCGTCACGCCGTGTAGAGTCCGAATTCCCGTGCCGCCGAACTCCATCAACATCCGCGTCAGCCACGCGGGCTACTACGATTGGACGAACCTCGTCTATGTTTACGCGAGCCAAAGCACGTACGTCTACGCCCAACTCTTACCCACTCCAACCCCCATGCCGACGCCCGCGAACGTGACGCTCCTTCACTCGTATATTGAAGATAATTTAGACAACCAGGCGGAGAGCGTGCGCGATACGACGACGTGGTTCGCGTCCGGTTGGAACAAGAACGGCAGTCAGCTGTCGTATACGGGTTCCCCGCGCCTTTTGACTGGCGGTGACTCGGCGTACCTCGCGCAAAATGTTCCCGTTACGGGTGTTCGCGGACTTAACGTCCGTGAAACTGAGAATGTGGCGGTGTTCTCCACAACGCGCTACTACGCGCCTTTCGCCGGCGTGGTTTCGCAAGGCCCCCGCGCCCAGTACCGCGCCACCTTCACCGACCCGTTGCCGTACTGCCTTGACACGACGAAGGGGTTCTCGAACTGCCCGGTCGGCAACCGCACGGACCAGAACCGCGTCGTCCTCAAGTTCCTCGGAGGCGACTGGGTTGTCACGCAGTTGAATGGCGCCAACAACTCAATTACGACCCTCCAGTTAGGGTTCGAGAACGCATACAGTCCAACGATGAATGTTGGCGACACGCTCACGGCTTCGGACGGCACCACGTTTCGCCTCATCGACATCACGCCTACTGGAAACCTGTCCAATGCTTCTACCGCGTCCTTCGAAATCCACCCCTACGGGGGAACAACTTCGGTTCAAACAATACCCGAGGGCTCGATTTACCGTGATAGCGCGAGTGGGAAGTACGTCCACCTCCGCAAAATCTTTCCTGGAGTCGGAGGCACGTACTATGCCGAGGTTTCAATCTACGGCGACGTCGTGACCCTCATCGACGGCCAGCAAATCCCGGGTTACGGCTACTGGCGCGCCACCCTCGCGCAAACCCTGCTCGCCAGCTCGCCCGCCATTGGTGCTCTTGGCGTTTCTGACCTCACGCAAGGCTCCACCGTTTTGAATCCGGGCGACTCGCTGTGCCTCATCACGAATTATTGCGCGCTGCGCTTGACTTACAACGGCACGGACCCCCTCGCGACTTACGACTCGCTCTCCCTGCAAGCGGACCCCGATTACGTAACCCTTGCTACGGACCAAGGCATGCTGACTGGAAAATTCGTGACGTTCACGTCCGCCTACAGTAACGCGTTCCAATTCTCGGCGCCCGAAGTCATTAACACCAACCTCGTCAAAATCCTCGCCACCAACGTGACGGGAAACGCCTCGTTTGCCCCGGGCGATATCTTCGCTCTCGGCACCGCGAGCGGTTTGTGGCGCCGCGTCCTCACCGCCGCCGACGTGTCGACGAGCGGGAACGGTTTGCCGTATAATTTCTTCCCTGGCTACCGCGCCGCCGCGATTAAGGCACCCGTCGTCGGGGACGGCCTTCTCATTCTTCTTCCCGAGCGCGCCGTGGACTCGGCCACGACGGCGTATAATGTGACGCTCGGCGATGGTTACTCGGGCGAGTGGGCGACTCGCTACTCAGCGGGTTACGGGCAATTCGTGGACCCCATCCAAGGCAGCCTGACGGGACACTACGCGGACTACCAATACCCCTCCACGAACTCGGTGACGCTTAACGGCACGCTGCAAAACGCGCCCTACATTTCGTACGGTGGAACGAAACTGCCTTCAACTGGACCCGCGGGAATTGGCTTCTACTACCCGCAAGGCGTGGTTCACGCCATCCACCTCTTCGGCAAGTGAGGAACCCCGGCCCTCACTTCGCTTTTTCTTTCACGACTTCGAGCGGAGCGTTGGTGCGGAAGCCGGTTGGCTTGTAGTGCGTGCGGGTGGCGCGGTAGCGAGCGGTTTGGAGGCGTTCGAGGAGATCGTTGAGGCGGGGCGCGGGGGTTTTGAGGTGGCGGGAGAGTTCGTGGGAGTCGTAAAATAAGGGCGGCAAATCGTTCTCTCCCAGCAAGATTTCCAAAAACTCTTTGATTTCCAAATAATCCGCGGGCTTTCTTTTTTGGTTGAGGGAAAGCATTTTTTCGAGGAACGCGGAGTCACTCGTTTTGCCGGTCCACAGCGGTCCCGCCCACTGAATGGGGGTGCTGCCGCACGTGCAGACCGCGGCTGGTTGTTTGCTCACCCACCGATTCAAACAAGAGGGGCAGTAATTCGCGTAACCGATTTCTTCGAGTGAGTCGTCCGCTTTCGGCGCACTCTTCTCTCCTAAAACAACACATTTCGCGTAGTGACCCTCATACCAACACGCTAACGGTTTGGCGCCGAACTCGTACAGCGCCAAACTCCGCACAAGCTTTCCCAAAACAATTCGGAGCGCAACCTCGTGCCCCAAAACATTGTTCATCGGTTTAGCTTCATACATGCGCTGGCACAAACGCGGTCGCGCGACGAGGTTCGCGAGGTCCGTGCTCGTCACAGAAAGGATTCCAGTCTTGTGGAGGCGACGAATCGCGGATTCAAGGAAGAACACGGGGGAGCCGAAGGGGTCGATTTCTACCCAATCCAGCCGCGTTTTAGTTTTCGCGAGTGCGTTGTTTAAGTCGTCCTGAACGATTTTGGATTTTTTGGAGAGCTTGTTAAGTGAAACATTTTTCTTGATGAACGAGACGGCTTGCGGGTTGGCTTCCACGAACCGCACACTCGCCACGTTCGGGTTCTCCAGCGCGTAGCGCACGCCGCGCGCCCCCGTCGCGCACAAGCCATCACACACGGCGAGCTTTTGCGGGATAACGGTTTCCGCGGCGCCGAGCGCTAAACTTGAGAGCGAGCGGTTGAGGCGCATGACGGGGTTGAAGAATACTTCCTCGTGGTGCGGGTCGAAGTCCGACCTCGCGGGAACCCACAACCTCGCCGAACCTTCTGTAACGAGTTGCGCGCTAACGCCCCCAATCTTTCGCATTTTGCTTTTTGGGGAGAGTCGTTTTTGACGGGGTTTGGAAACCATTTAGCACTGGAAGATAGGCGGGGAGAGGCTTAAATGCCTTCGACCACTCATTCGAGCTAAAAGAACGCTTCAAAGGTGCTCAAACATGGATCGTTTCCGCGAAAAATTCTCCATCTACAAAGCCAACAAAGCCGGCAAAGGCAGCGCCGCGCAGTTCGATTTCAACAAGGAGAAGAAAAGTATTTTCCTCGAAATGGCGCCACAGCTTTCCACGGGCGAGCAGGCGTTTAATTGGAACGAGAAACTCATCCTCAAACTCTCCCTGACCGACATTGCGAAACTTTTGACCGTGCTCAACGGCAAAAACAAGACACTCGACCTCTTCCACGACCCTACGAAAAGCAAGGAAGTCCAACAAAAATCCCTCGACGCCGCCCCCTCGGACGCGAAGAAGAACGCGACGCTGAATTTCTCCCAGCTCGACCGCGGGTACTACCTCAAACTCAGCACGCAAAACCAGACGGGCGCCGTCACCAGCCTCGCCATCAGCATCAGCGACGACGAAGCCGTCACCCTCAAACTCCTCCTCGAAGACGCCGTCCGCAAAAGCTACGACTGGTAGCCCTAAGCGTCGAGGCGGCGCACGATGCCGTTCGTCGCGTCCACTTCCACGCGTTCGCCCTCGCGCAGCACTCTCATTGCGACCTTGGTTCTAATTACGCACGGAACGCCGAGTTCTCGACTCACAATAGCGGCATGACCGGTGACGCCGTCCTGCTCCGTCACAATCGCGGCCGCTTTCTTCATGGTGGGAACCACATCGGGATTCGTCGTGATGGAGACGAGAACATCGCTTTTCTGCATTTTCGCCATGTCGGCGGGCGAGTTGACGATGCGCACGACGCCGCGCTGCCCCGCTGGCGAGAGCGAAACGCCGCGAATCGATTCGTCCTCCGCGCGCACGCTCTCAATGCACCAGCACGGGTGCACGTACTCGATATCGACGAGGAGAGGACGCGTGGCTTTACGCATACAATCATTCTCCCGCTCGCGCTAAAAAAGGGAGAGGGAAGAGATAGAAAAAGAAAGAGTAGGGCGCCGTCTTTACGCGCCAATGGCTTCGGCGCGGATGCGGCGGAGTTTGGCGAGGTACGCTTCGCGCTCGTCGCTTTGCGCGCGGCGCTGGGCCGCGAGGAGCACAATAGCGATCGCGAGCACGATGAGACCGGCGAGGAAGAGAGCGTTGTTCGAGACGAGTGTGAAGAGGCCCGTGAGCGCGTTCGCTTTGCGCGACGCAATCGGGGGCAATTTGACGCGCTCGATCTCGTTACCTTGGCTCTTCACGATGAGAATCGGTGCTTTCGCTTCGTCGTCCGTGGTGCGGTTAATGTAGAGCGTGAGGTTCCCGGTCTGCCCCGCCGCGAGGTCGAACGGTAGACCCTTGACGACGGTCCATGAGTCGGGAATACCGATGACTTGCCCCTCAATCGCTTTGAGCGTGTCGTTGCCGTCATTCGTCACCAGCGCGCTCACCGGCGCGAGGGGGTTGTCCTGCACTGCCGCGGGCTTGACGAAGAGCGGCACATCGCCGCTGCCCTTTACGTTCGCGCTTTCCGCCTCCACGCGCAACACGTGCGCGCCAGGCTCAAGGTTAAGCGTGTTGACGGCGAGGTCGAAGTCCTGCGAGGAACCAGCGGCAATCGTGATGGTGCGGGCGAGTTCGCCGTTCACGCGAACATCAAAGTCTTCGCTCGTCGTGCCCGCGTTCGTGAGGCGAGCCGGAATCGTGAAGGCATCGCCCCGATTAACTTGAGTGGTGGGCGGGAAGAGTTGAAGCGTGCCGTCGTGGACATCGTTCGCTTTCACCGTAATGACGCCGTAACCGCCCTGCACGAGGCGGCCGTCCGCCGTCACGAGGAGTCGAAGGGTGTAGGTGCCTGGGTTGGCGGGATTAACATCAATGAAAACTTCCTGGGCTTCCGAGCGCTGCAGCGTGGCTTGGCTGGGGAAGATAACCGCGTGCGTTTCGCTGACGTCACCTTGTACCGCGACATCGAATTGGCGAGCCGCGCCGCGGTTCTGTACGAGGATTTTGATGCGCTGAAACTCGCCGGCTTTAGTGACGACGAGGGGGTCGAACGCGAGGTCTACTTGGTAGTGCGTGGGGTCAAAGTAGCTGGTTTGAACGAAATTGCTCCAAACCGTGTTCGCGGGCTGCGCGGGAACGTACTGAGGCCCGCTGGGGAGCGAGTCGCGGTACTGGTCTTCCGAATTGACGGGGTTGACTTCCACGCGCAAGGTCTTGGTTTGCGTGCTGCACGTGCGGGGGCTGCCGGTGCAGAGTTGCGCGGTAATGGTGAGGTCCTTGATGCCACGGAAATCGTCCGGGGCGCGAACGTGAAAATAGGTGCCTTTGGTTTCGCCGGACCCGATGGCTTGCACGGGGGTGTCGAAAAAGCCGTTGAGTTCGCCGAGGTTGGTGCTGAACGAGAGGTGACCGCTCGCGGCTTGGTTGTTTGTCGCCGTGAAGAGAACCGTTGCTTGGGTGCCTTGGATGACGACGACGTCTGCGCTCGACTCGACGCTAAAGGCCGAGGAAAAAGCGGCCAGCGCGAGTAAAACGACGCCTGCAATGAGCCATTTCGCGTCCATGAGCATTCCTCCGAAACTGGTGTGCCAACGAAAACCCAAAACAGCCGAAGCCGCTTTGTTACTATGCGTCGGTGAATACTTATATAAAAGGGTTTGGTTTGTTACCCCGCCATAGTAAATACATTTATATAGTTGGGTGTTTCGTCTAGTTCGCGAGGAGAGTAACGGGAATGTCGTCCCTGGCCAGTGGAAATAACCTTATTAACGCCGAGAGCCTTCACTCCTCGGCTATGCTCTCTCCCGAGTTACTCAACGGCCTGCGCCGCCTCGGACTCAACCAGTACGAAGCGCGAGCCTACCTCGCTCTCGCCTCCAGTGGGCACTCGACCGCGGGCGAAGTCTCGGAGGTCGCCGAAATCCCGCGCCCCCGCGCCTACGACGTCTTGCGCGGCCTGCAAGAGAAGGGCTTCATCGCCATGAAGCCCGGCCGCCCCGTCCGCTATTACGCTCAAAGCCTTCCCGACGCGCTCAAAAGCCTTAAACGCAAGCGTCAAACCGACCTGGAAGGCGAGTTGGAGCGCATTGAGGAAATCGGGAAAACGCTTTCCTCAAAAATCAAGAGCGCGCCCGCCCCCGACCGCTTCGGCGTCGAGGACCGCGTGTGGACGTTTAAAGGCCGCGAATCGATTTACTCCAAAATCGCGGGTATGATTAACGGCGCCAACGAGCACGTCTTCATTTCGAGTGACGCGGAAGGCCTCCTCCGCAAACTCAAAGCGTCGAGCCGCGAACTCGAGAAAGCCAAGAGCCGCGGCGTCAAAATCCACCTCGTCACGCCCAGCCTGCCCGACGAGGCCCGCAAATACAACCCCATTCACGTCCCCGTCGACCTGCCCGCCCGCATGGTGGTCGCCGACGATCAAGCCCTCTTCTTCCTCACTCCCGACCACTCTCACCCCGATGACGAAGTCGGGATGTGGGTGCACTCCCCCCACGTCGCCGACACCTTCAAACAACTCGTCCTCCGCAAGTGAGTCGGCAGAGCTTCAAGTTATATTTTGCACGTTAGTGAGAACTAAGAGGCAAAAAACATGTTCAAGCCCGGCGAGGTCATCTCCTACTGGGAGATGTGCCACAATGAGGGCATGTCGCTGCAACGAGGCATGTACTTTAGACCTCGCTCTCAAGTTAGTATTTTACTGATGAGTGTCCGAGCCGGCGCCCCCTATGCCGATCGAATCGAAGATGATGGACGCGCCCTAATCTACGAAGGACATGACGCCCCTCATCTCCCGGGAGTAAACCCTAAAACCTTAGATCAGCCCCTTGAAGATGAAGAGGGAAATCCAACCCAAAACGGCCTATTTTATCGCGCAGCAACCGATTTCGAGAACAAGGTTTGCGGGGCAAAAATTGTAAAAGTCTACGAGAAGCTCCGATCGGGAATTTGGGTTTACAACGGAATTTTTCGGCTCATTGACGCCTGGACTGAAGAGAGTAATGGCCGAACCGTCATCAAATTCAAATTGGAATTGATTCCAGAAACTGAACGAGCCGAACAAAAAGAGCTCGAACACAACCGACTAATTCCTTCAGCGGTGAAGGTCGCCGTCTGGAAGCGCGACAAAGGAAAATGCGTAGTCTGTGGTAGTAAAGACAATCTTCACTTTGACCACATTATCCCCTATTCCAAAGGCGGCTCTTCGCTTGTTGCGGATAATATTCAACTAATGTGTGCGCGGCACAATCTGGCTAAACACGACAAAATTGAGTGAATAGCCGCGCTCGCGCTGTGTGACTAAAATAAGGGAGTGCGAGCCCCGGCCTTAGGCGCTCGCGGGTTGCTCTTCCGCGCTTTCAGCCGCTACTTCGCCTTCCTTGGGGCTTTCGGGAGCGGCTTGGGTGAGAGTTTCGGGCGCGACGATTTCCGGCGTGTCGAAAACTTCCTTGAGTTCAGTCTTGTGGATTTCGACGCGGCGAAGCGGCACGACGCGTTTGCACCACACCCCCATTTCTTGCGCGGTTTTGCCGTTGAGGGTGTCGAGGATGAAGTTGCCGAAGTCTTTCTGCTTAATGATTTCGCGTAAGTGCGTCACGAACTCGCGGTGCACGGCTTTGCGCTGCTTGCCGGAAATCTTGTTCGCCGTCAGCACCGTCGCTTTCACCTTGAATTCGACGCCGTCCTTGCTCACGGCGGGAAAAACGATGACGAGGACGTCGCGGCCGCGGCGAATGAGAGTACGGATGTACTCACGCGCCACTTCGTGCCCGATGAACTTGGTGTACGCCGTCTTGCCCTTAATTTCCTCGACGCGCAGCTTCACGTTCATATTCATGTGCGCCAAACTACGCGTGATGTCCTTGAGCGGCAGCACAAGGATACGGTTGAGAAGCGTTTCGTCCTCGAGGGCGGGGACTTGCGTAACTTCGACTTCGTTGAGGAACTTGGGCGCCACGATCGTGTACCACGACTTGGTTTTCCACGAATCCATGACCTTCTTGGGTGCAGCCATTGAATTTTTCACCACTTAAGTATGCATTCAACCGCACGGCTTACTTGACGAGGAGCGCGGCGGTGTCCGGGTCGTACTTCCACTGCGCCGGCAAGCGCTTGCCGCGGTAGTACGCGACGAGGCGGCGGATTTTGGCTTCCGTGTTGCTCAGCGCGCGCTTGTTGATGAGGTCGCGCGTGTGGAGTTTGAGGTGCTTGCGCAGCGCGACCGCCTTCTTAATCAAGTCAAGCAAGTCGGTGGGGTACTGGCCGGCGAGGTTTTTCTCCTGCAAAATTTGGAGTACGGTTTTGCCGGTGAGGAGATTGACGGATGGGATGCCGTGCTCGTCGCGCAACAAGCGGCCGATATCGGCCTCGCTGCGACCCTCCTTGGCGAGCTTCTCGACGAGTTTAAGGGCATCGTCCTTGGTGGCGGTCACCCACGCGGGCGATTTTTTGCTGGTTGGCTTGCGAGAGCCAGCGCGGCCCCGCTTGCGAGTGTGGACACGAGCCATAGATCGTTCAACTCATTTTCGTTTTTCGAATCCTCTGTTAGGACTTTAAATGGGGAGTTAGGCGACGAGTTCGGCGCTAATCGCGTCACCCGCCTGGAAAGTGATGGTCGAGATTTTGCCGGCGGCGCGAATTTCTTCCTCGACGTCCGCCATGCGAGCCAACAGGTTTTCGGGCACCGTGATGGTAGCGGACGCGACGGCTTCGTTGAGGGCGAGGTTTTTGCCGGCCTTAAAGCGACGCACGGCGCCCAACACGTCGTTGAGTGCGTTAAGGACTTCTTCCTCGCTCGGCGTTATTAAAGACTCTTCGAATACGGGAAGCAAGGTCGCGTGCAGGCTGACATTCACAGCGCTTTTGGCGTACATCTGCTGGTAAATCTCTTCAGTGACGAAGGGCGCGAAGGGTGCAAGGAGTTTGAGGACCGCATGGAGGATGTGGTTGAGCGCGTACCGGGCGGCGCGCTTGCTTTCCGCCGGAGTAGCCGCATCATAGACGCGGTGCTTGACTTCTTCGAGATAGTAATCGCAGAACTCGTTCCACACAAACGAGTGAACCGCGTTGAGGGCAGAATAATAGTCATAATTCTCCATTGACGCGCGATAGTCGCGAATCAGGCGGTGGAGTTTGGAGAGCAATGCGCGGTCGGCTAAACGCAAGTGGGCGGAGGGTTTCTCGTTCTCGTCAAACAAATACCCCTCGCTGGCGCGCTGCACGAACTTGGCGGCGTTCCACAACTTGGTCACGAAGCTCTGCGCGCGATCCACGTCCTTGTACGAAAAGGGACGGTCTTTCGCGAAGGCACCGGAAAGCGCGGCCCATTGGCGGAGAGCGTCAGCGCTGTATTTTTGCAGCAACACTTCCGGGTCCTCATAATTGCCGAGGCTTTTCGACATTTTTTTGCCGTCCGTACCGAGAACGTTCCCGTTGATGAGGACGTCCCTAAAGGGCGGCTGGCTCGTGAGTTCGAGGCAACGGAAAATCGTGTAGAACGCCCACGTTCGAATAATTTCCAACCCCTGCGGGCGCAGCGTGGCGGGATAGAGACGCTTGAAGTGCTTGCCATCCGGCCAGCCCGCAATCACGAGGGGCGAAATCGAAGAGTCCACCCACACGTCCGCGGTGCTGGTTTCACCCTTAATCTCGCCGCCGCACTTGCATTTCGCGTTCGCGTACGGGTGGTGCGCGGGATCGACGGGCAACTCCGATGGCGCCGGGAGGTAGATTTCATTGCACGCGGTGCAGTAGTAGAACGGGAGGGGGGTGCCGTAGACGCGTTGACGGGAAATCACCCAGTCGTACTCGAGCGCGTCCGCCCAATCTACGAGGTACTGGATGGAGAATTCGGGGATCCAGCGCATGGTTCGCGCAGCCGCCACGATTTCGTCGTGCGCGTGCTTGACTTTGATGAACCACTGCCAGCTGAGAATGAATTCGACGGTTTTTTTGCAGCGGTCGTGCGTTTTCACGACTTGGTTAAGCGTTTCCTGCTTCGAAACGAGCTTTTGCGCCGCCAAGTCTTCAAGAATGACGGCACGCGCCTTAGAGATGTGCTCGCCAGAGTATTTTCCGGCGTTTTGCAGCAAGCCGCGCTCGTCAAGCGCTTCAATGATAGGGAGCTTGTGGCGGTACGCCCACACGACATCCTGCTTGTCGCCGAAGGTGCAGAGCATGACCGCGCCCGTGCCGAAAACCGGGTCCACGTCCGGGTCTGCCAGGACTTTCACTTTTTGGTTATGCAAGGGAACCGTGAATTCTTTGCCAACGCTGTCGCGGTAGCGCTCGTCGCCTGGATGCACCAAAATGGCGACGCACGCGTGCAAGTACTCGGGTCGCGTGGTCGCGATGAGCAGGCTTTTACCCCCGTTCGCGCTCCGAAACTCAAGCGTGCTGAGCAGAGTTTGGCGCTCGACTTCTTCGGTTTCGGCTTTCGCAATCGCGCTGCCACACGTCGTGCAGAACTGCACGGGGTGACGACCACGGTACACTAAGCCTTTCTCGTACATTTGCAACAAGGAGAGCTGCACTTTTTGGTGATAACTTGAATCCATGGTGCGGTACTCGTGCCGCCAATCCGGCGAAAAACCGAGGCGCCGCATCTGCGAGCGCATTTTCTCAATGTTTTCCTTAGTGAACTCAACGCATTTTTGCTTGAATTCCGCGCGCGGTAAACTGCGCCCGTACTTTTGCTCGACTTTGACTTCCGTCGGGAAGCCCTGGCAGTCCCACCCTTGAGGATAGAACACGTTGAAGCCCGTCATGCGTTTGTAGCGCGCCGCGAAATCGAAGTACGCATAGGACAACACGTGCCCCATGTGGAGCGCGCCGCTCGTAAACGGCGGCGGGGAGTCAATCGAGAAAACGGGTTTTTTTGCGTCCGAGTCGTCGAAGCGGTGAATGCCGAGCTCTTCCCAGCGCTGCAGCCACTTGGCTTCAACGGCCTTGACGTCGAGCTTGTCCAGCATCCCAACCAAACCTTCGTTGACTCAAACACACGAAAAACAAAAAGAAAAATGGAAGGGCGAGTGCGGGGTCGTCTAGCGTCGGTGCAACGGCGCGCTTACTTCTTGGTGGTGCGCGCTTTGCCGGCACCCGTCCACTTGAGTTTGCGCGGTTTGCGCCCCATCTCCGCGTTGCGCTCACACTTGCGCGAGCAGAATGCAGTGAGGGTGCCGTCGCGCTTGAACACCTTGACGCCGGTGCCGACCGCGATGTCCGTCGAGCAGAACGAGCACTTCATATTTTCACTCACGCTCGGGGGCGCGGAGCGCCGGCGCCGAAACGCTTCTTCGCGTTGCGTTGCTTGAGCGCCTTGGCTTCGCGTTCGGTTTCAAGCAGGAGAATGATGTCGCCTTTCTGAATCGGGCCCTTGCAGTTGCGGCGGATGACGCGACCCTTGTCGCGACCTTCCAGCACGCGCGCCATGACTTGGTGGATTTCGCCGAACACACCCGTCGTCGCGATGACTTCCACGACTTCGGCCGCGTACCCTTCGCGGGCTTCCCCGCCGGGTGCGTAATCCTTCTTTTCCGTCGGCGCGGCCGCTTGCACGGCGCCCTTGGCGTCCTTCTTTTTTTCGACTTTCTTAGGAGCAGGCATGGTTTACGACCGTTTCAAACGACGAAAAATTTACTCGCTCTTCGCCTTCTCGGCGTCCTTTTCCTTCTTTGCGGGTTTGGCTTCCTTGGCGGGCTTGGGACTCGAAGGAACGCTGCCACCCATTTTTTCGGCGATTTCGCGCACGAGCGCTTCCCCGCTGCCTGGCTTGGTGACGGCGACGGCGGCCGTGCCGACGCCCAGACCCGCGGCTTTGCCGAGCGCTTTCTTCTCGGCGACGTAAGCGAACGGGATTTTCTTCTCCTCGCACAACACGGGGAGGTGCATCACGATTTCTTCGGGGTCGACGTCTTCTGCAATGACGACGAGTTTGGCTTCGGAGCGCTCGATAGCTTTCGTGCACTCGTTGGTGCCCTTGCGCAACCCGTTGACGGCTTTGCCGAGCTCGATGGCTTCAAGTGCCTTGGCTTGCACGTCGGCGGGAGTCTGGAATTTCACGTAACCCTTGGCCATTTCTCTATCACACCTCGTTCAAACCCGCACGCCAATGGCGGTCGGGAATGCTTCATCGGTTGAAACCGTTTTCAAAAGAAGCTTGCACTCTTTATGCGAAAACCGATTTAAATACGTTGCTAGCGGCGTGAAATCTAAAGTGCGTTAGGGTTTGGGGGATGAGCCAGCGCGTTCTTTTTTCTTTACAGCAGTAAACGGGTCTCTAGCAGTAGGACTGGGTCGAGGGTTTGGGTTAGCACTGGAAGCATCCCCCCCCTCTCGCCTTTTTAGGCCGAGGTTTTCTCAATCATCAATCTACCGTCGGAATGACGGAAAGTAACGCCTGCGGAAATGAGTCAGCAGACTCGTCACTGAAACAGGAAACCCACGGCGTTAGCCCGCGGGTAATTCACATAGCCTTCGCACTCCCTCGCACACTGGGAGAAGCAGGGCTAACAAAAAAGTTAGTGCGCGAACCAGAATTCGAGGCCGTGCGGCGTTTTTTTGTCAAGCCGCACGAACCCCACGCGCTCGAATTGCAGCACGGTGCCTTCGGGAACGCTGGCGAGGGCGGGTTCGCACACGCCGCTGAGCGTGGAGCCGTCTGGCTTGAAAATCAGGGCGGGTAACGCGCCCGTGGAAACCCACTGAATTTTTGGGGATTCCTTCATCATTTCCGTTCCAGCGAATTTCGTTACGCCTTCACTGTTTTCGGCGAGTTTGACGTTGTAGAGGTCCTTGAGGCGTACGATTTTGCCCGCGTTTTCTTCCGCGTCAGCCTTGGAAATGAACACTTCGTCTGGGTTGACGGGAAGTGTGCGCGTGCCGTGGTCCGCGACGGGGTGCTTTTTGAGTTCAACGGCCATGGGTTGAGCGGGAGCACCATTAATTTTGAGGGGGACGGGTTCCGTGACGAAGAAGTAGCGGTTCGCCGTGTCGTTGAGGAGTTCGCGGTTAAACTTGAACAATAGCGCCCAGTCCAGCGTGGAGTCGGAAGCGTTCACGCCGCTGCTAATCATGTAGCGCCGAATCGCTTGAGCTTGAATGCCGCGCCGACGCAGCGCGCGGATAGTGGGGAGGCGGATATCGTCCCACCCCTCGTATTTGCCTTCCACGATGCCTTGCACGATTTCGCTCTTGTGCGACATCAAGTCGGGAACGCGCAAAATACCGATTTCAAGGTTCGGGGCCTGCACCCAGCCGAGCGCGTCGAAGAGAAATTTTTGCTTGACGGCGTTGAGTTCATGCTCTTTGCCGCGAATCACGAAACTCACACCCATTTCGTGATCATCAATGACGGCACTAAAATTGTACAAAGGCCACACGCGGTATTTTTGCCCTTGGCGGGGGTGCTCGCCGAGAGCGATTCTTAGGGCGGGCCAGTCGCGAACGCTCGAGTTCTCGTGTTTCATATCTGTTTTCAGACGCGCTACGGCGCCGCCTTCGGGGTAGCCGTTCGGGCTGAAACTCAACATGCGTTTCCAGCGCGTGAGTTGCTCGGATGCGGGCAAGTCGCGGTGAGTGCACGCGAGGGCTTTTTCGCGGTTTTTTTGCAGGGTTTCGGCTGGACAGTCGCACACGTACATTTTTCCGGTGGTGAGGAGTTTTTCGGCGTACGAGTAGTAAATCGGGATTCGGTCGCTTTGCACCACGACGCCCGCGATGTTGCAGCCGAGCCAGGCGATGTCTTCGGGAATCCACTGGTACGCTTGCGGGAGGGGTTTTTTCACTTTCGGGTCTGTGTCTTCGAGACGCAGCCAAAACTCGCCGCCCAGTTTTTTGGCGTACTCGTCGTTGAGCACGGCGGGCTTGGCGTGTCCGATGTGCAGGATGCCGTTTGGGTTCGGCGCCATGCGCGTAATGATTTTGCCGGAAAGTTTGAACGGCAGTTCTGGCATTTCTTCGGCGGCGCGCCCCTTGGCTTTT
The DNA here is from genome assembly GCA_037444945.1 of Microcaldota archaeon. Lineage (GTDB taxonomy): Archaea > Micrarchaeota > Micrarchaeia > Norongarragalinales > JBBILJ01 > JBBILJ01. Next base: position 14,279 of record JBBILJ010000009.1, read on the forward strand.
TCGATGAATGAATAGGCTTGGACTTGTTTTTCCCGTTCTTCTTTCGAAAGCGCATTCACTTCTGTAACCGTTTTTTGAATAAGCGCCATCGTGCCCGCCATGTCTTTCTTTGCGTCTGGCGCCTCCCCAAGGACTTTACCGACGATGCTATCCGCCTGCGCCTGTCCATAGTCGAGCGCGTTGCGCAACGCGTGCTTGCGTATGATTTCGTCCAACTTTTCCATGACTTAGGAACAACTCGTTGTCCGAAATAATTTGAATCCGGCGTGGCTCTCAAGACCTACGCGTAAGCTTGGAGTTTGGCTTTTTTGAGTGCGGCGAGGTTTTTGCTTCGCGTGAGGAACATCGCGACGCGGACTTCCTCGACCCAGCGCGCCATTGCTTTTTCGACGCCAAGGCGACCGCCGTCGCGCTGCGCGCGGATGAACGGATAGGCAGCCCCGCCGAGCGTCGCGCCCAAGCGGATGCTTTTCGCCACGTCCAAGCCTGAGCGCATGCCGCCCGAGGCAATCAACGGCACCTTCACTCGCTGGGAGCACTCGCGGAGCGCGTCAATGGTGCGTACGCCCCACTCGCGGAAGGTCTCCCCGGCGGCGGCGCCCTTGCGTTCAACCTCGATGGCGCTCCAACTTGTGCCTCCCACGCCGCTCACATCGATGGCTTTGATGCCGGCGTGTTCGAGTTCGGCCGCCACTTCGCCGCTGATTCCGGCGCCGACTTCTTTCGCGAGCACGGGCACGGAGAGCCGGTCGCAAAGTTTGGTAATCGCGGCGAGCACGCCTTCCCAGTTCTTGTCGCCCTCGGGCTGGATAACCTCTTGTAAGGGATTGAGGTGGACAGCGAGCGCGTCCGCGTCGATTTGTTCAATCATCCGCTCGATTTTTGCCGCGGGGTAGGTTTTGAGTTGGTAGGCGCCGATGTTGCCGAGAAGCAGGATGTCGGGGGCCGCGTCACGTACCGCAAACGTTTTGGCGAGCGCGGGGTTTTCCAGCATGGCGCGCTGACTTCCGAGGCCCATCGCGACGCCGAATTTTTGGCACGCCGCCGCCACGTCCTTGTTGATTTGCGTGACTTCCGCGGCGCCGCCCGTCATGCCCGTCACGAGCAAGGGAGACTTGAGTTTTTTGCCGAAGAACGTTACGCTGGAGTCGATTTTGGCGTAATCCATTTCGGGCAGCGCGTAGTAGTAGAACTCGACGTCATCAAAACCCCGCACGCGCCGGTGCGCCTGCACGTCTCGGTTGAGCACGATGTCGACGTGCTGCACCTTACGGGTTTCAGTCGCGGGATTGCTCGAAGTCATGTTTTTCACGCTCGCAACGGGATAGTTGGGTTACGGCGGTTAAAAAACAAGGCGGCGCGCCCAGTTTTTAAGCCCGCACCGCCGAGTTTTCTCGTATGCCCAAGACCGCGAAACCCGGCAAGCCTGCGTCGCCCGACCGCGCTGAACTCGCCGGCATCGTGATTGAAGAGCGCGCCGCCGTCCCGCCCCAACTGGATGAAGTGAGCGCGGGCATGCACTTGCTGCGCCGCATTTCTCAACGCGTCCTCGATCGAATGGGTTTCGAGGCCGAACAGCTCCGCCGCCTCAAACAACTCGAGGCCCACACGTCAAACCTCGTTTTCGCGCTCGCTTCGTTGGCCCACCGCGAGCCCGTCCCAAAGCCTCAAGCGCAAGCAATTATTGAGACCGCGATTCGCCAAGCCGCGCTGTATCGAAAAACGTCCAAGTTGTCGCGCGAAAACAAGGAAGGTGTGAAAAACTTGGAGGCTGACTTACGGGACGCCCTCGGCAAGCTGAACCAGCGCGCCCCGCTCTCAGTCGGGATGTCGGAACACGCCGTCCGCTTCTCACCCGACGTGCTCGAAAATGCGAGGCGGCTGCACGATTGGGAGTTGCGCCGTGAGCTCGGGCGCAAAGCGACAACGTATTTTCGGCTCTATAACGAGGCGGCGCAACTCAACGCCGATTTTCAAGACGCCGTGCAGAACTAGGCACCGGCGTTTGCGTGCCGCTGCATTTCTTCGAATTTTTCCGCCGTTTCGAGGCGTAAGCCTTCGTTGCTCGCCTTGAGGTCGAGCGGCTTGACGGGCACCTTATCGTAAGACGTAAGGAACGAGCGCAGCTTCTTTTCGTCCGCTTCGGAGCGGCAAAAGGCGGCCACGGAGTCACCGCCGCCCGCGCCAGGGAGTTTCGCGACGAAGGCGCCGTTGCGTTCGCACGCGTCCACCAATTCCATCAAGACGGGGGTCTCAATCGGGGCGCCGCTCTTCTCCCCTAACTCGCGCGTCAACGCGCGGCCCACCCTAAAAGCGTGTTTGAACGCGTCGAGGTTCTCCGCGTTTCCGCTATGGCTGTATGCGCCGAGGGCCTTGATGGCCGCCTTATTCGCCTCGTTTAACCTCGTCAGGAGGGTTTTGTACTCGTCGGGCGCGCCGGCTTTCCACGCGTTCACTTTCTTCACCATCTCACTCGTGGACGCGCTCTGGCCGAGAATGTTCGCGATAACAATGCGAAATTCGCCGGGCAGCGGCACGTCACTCGTTTGATAGTCCCACTTCTCGTCGATGCTCGCTGCGAAGGGGTGCTCGGTGATGAAGGTCGGGGAGAAACGAACGTAGGTTGAAGCACCGAACGCCGCGGCCGCGATGTCGAAGCCGCTCCCCACATTGCCTCCTTGCGCGTCCGCGTGTGCCCACTGCGCGAGTTTGAACACCAAATCGCGATTCGAGGAACTAGAAACGCCATGCAATTCAAGAATCGCCGCCACGGCTGCCGTGGTGACTGCTGCCGAGCTTCCCAACCCGGCTTTGTCCTTGACGCCGAACGCGGGGTCAGAGACGGTTTCGAGCGTGAATGCTTGGAGAGGCTTGCCTTTGGCCTGCAAGTAAGCAAGGGTGATTTGCGCGGCGCTGACCACGAATTTGGCGGGCGGAGTTTTCGCGTCGAGAACGACTCTCCCGTTTTCAAAGCGGCTCGTCGTATCGAAATCAAACTGTTTGGAGACGAATCGGAGCTTCTCGCTCGGCGTGACGCGCGCGTACACGCGCTTGTCTACACCCGTTACAAAACTCGTGTTCGGCCGCTCGAGCACGGCGTAGCCGCCGAGCCAAAGGATTTTGCCGGGCGCACTCACTACAACTTCGGGCATTGAGAGTTCCCTTGCGGTTTTCTTAGGCGACAACGATTTCGTTTCGCGCTTCGTCAAAATGATGCGGACGCACCGCGCCCGTTGCGGGGTCGATAAGGTGATCACGGGCGGCGGTAAGTTCGCGCGGTCCCGCGCCAATCTTGGAAACAACTATTTTTTGGATGCCCTCGAGACTCGAAAGTAATCGTTTGACGTCATCGACGTGCTTCTCAAGCGTGTAAATGTGAGCGTTCGGTCCCGCGTCGAACGTGTACGCCGCACGGATTTCTCCCGCGTTGAATTCATGAATCGCGTATACGATGTCGCGCGAGTAATCGTTGAGGTACGTAATAGGGGGCCACGTGTCGAGCATGGTGGCGTGCATGTTGCTCGACTCACGCATCGTGAGTTCCGCGAATTTTTCAAAGTTCTTCGCAAGCACGGCAGCGCGCATGTCCAACAAAAGTTTAGGCAGGTACTGCAAGCGGGCGGGGTAAAGCACGCTCGTGGCGACGGTTTGTTTCATGCCGACGCGCGAGGAAATCTTCTTTTTTCCGGCGTTCACCACCGCGCTCACGACGCGCATCTCGGGCCAGTGCGTGTGCGGCGCGATTTGTTCCGCGTACGAGTCGCTGCCGTCCGCTTTCTCGCCGCGCTTCCACTCCACGAATCCACCCAGCACGCTGCGGCACGCGCTCCCGCTGCCGAGGCGCGCAAGGATGGAGAGTTCCTTCGAGTCGAGGTTGAGGTTCGCTGCCTTGGCGGCCGCGATGGCGAGGGCGGCTAGGCCAGACGCGGACGACGCAAACCCCGCGGCGGTCGGAAAGCCGTTAATGGAAACGATGCGCGCTTTGGTTGGGGTGCCGGCTCTTTGACGGATGACGTCGAGAAGTTGCATGCGTTCGGCGGCTTCGGAATTCGTCAAGTCGACTTTCTGTCCATTGAGAGTGAGTTCGTCCTGTGAGAGTGTTGGAGAGAACCAAACGCTGGTGCGCGTTTTGAGGGAGTCGAGTGTGAAGCTCTGGCTGCCCGCGGTGGGGAGGATGAGTTTTTCGTCGCGCTTGCCCCAATACTTCACGACCGCGATGTTGGGAGTAGCTTCGATGGTGATGGGGTTCGTCATACCGTCGTCATGGCGGAGCGTGTTTTTATGCCCTTTCGTGTAATGGGTTGCAGCATGGTTCACGTCAGTGCTTCGGCACCCACAAAAGTCATTATTGCGGGCGAGCATGCCGTCGTTTACGGCGCTCGCGCGCTCGCGTTCCCCCTCGATGAGCGTAACCGCGTCAGCGTCGAGCTCGTCCGCGGTCCCCCCGCAGTGTGTTTCTCCATTCGCAACGGTTTGCCGCGCAAGGACGCGCGAGAGGCCTTCGCGGCACTTCACGAGCTCATCCGCCACGTGCTCGTTAAGAACGCGGACCGCCTCGGGGCGCGTCAAACCATCCGTATCAACATTGATTACTCCGGGATGCCAAAAGGGACGGGTAACTCAGCGTCCATCGCGGCCGCCCTTTCTCTCGCGTTCAGCCGCGCCCTCGGCGTCCACCAAACCAAAAAGCAACTCTTTGAGACGGCTCAAATCGCCGAAAAAGTGGCGCACGGCGCCCCCAGCGGCCTCGATGCGCGCACCGTCATTGAGGGTGTACCCCTCTACTTCGAAAAGCGATTCGAGCGCAACGGCGTGAAGTACCGCTTCCGCCGCGCCCGCGTGCAACTGCCGCGCGGCACGCAACTCCTCCTCGTTGACACGCTGCGCCGCGGCGAGGAACCTCAGGGAACCGCCGAACTCGTGCAGTCGTTCTCGCGCCGCGTGACCGGCAAGCTCCCGACCGAGCTGACTGCACTCGAGCGCCGTCGCCTGATTTCGCTCTTCAACCGCCTCGTGGACGCGCTCTCGCGCGACTTGCGCCCCGGCGGGGATCCCTGCAAGGTCGGCGTTGCGTTCGATGCCCTCAACGAGTTGCTGCGCCATGGTGGCGTCGTGACGCCGCGCGCGGACCGAGCGTTGCGCGTCGCCAAAAAAGCGGGCGCCTTGGGCGGTAAAATCACGGGCGCGGGCGGTCGCGGCGGCGCCCTCCTAGTGTATGTTCGGGACGCGGATGCTTCACGCGTGGAGCGCGCGCTTCGTCGCGCTGGATTTCGGGTGCGTAAAATTCGTCTCGCGCGCCAAGGCCCGCGGCTAGAGCCTGGAAAGAAATAGCGCGTTCGCTTTTCGCTTGAAACCTATTTTTGATGGGCGCCGCGCGCGAGTTTGTCGTGGCCGGACGCGAGCTGGTGCGTCGCGAGCGAGCCGAGGAGGTTGACTTCGCCAGCGAGCGTCGTGGCGGCAACGATTTCGGCGAGCTTGCGCGCGTGGTGTCCGGGCACAGGTCCCGCACCCGCGCAGCCAAGGAGTTTGAGGGCTTCATGCGCCGTTCCGAACACGGTTCCGCCGCCCATGGTGCCGACTTCGAGGGCGGGGAGCGTGACGCTCACGTGCAGGTTGCCGTGCAGGTCAGCTTCCGCGAGGGTGAACGCGCTCGCGCTCTCCACCAGTTGAGCCGCGTCCTGCCCCGTCGCGAGAAAAACCGCGGAGACAGGGTTGGCGGCGTTTGCGTTGAACCCACCCAAGGTTCCCGCGACCGCGGATCCAAGATAGTTTTTCTTCCAGTTTAAGCGCTCGATGTCTTGAGCCGTCACGGGCGCGTTGCGGCCGAACGCCGTCTGCAGAACCTCCTTGGGGATGACGGCTTCCGCAATGACCGTTTTGCCGCGACCTTCCGACACGTTGAGGGCGGTGCTTTTCTTGTCCGCGCACACGTTGCCGCTGAGCGCGATGAGGCGCGGTACGGGTCGACGCTGTTGCTCGAGGTGTTCTTGTACGGCCTCGATGGCTTGCTGCGAGTACACGGTCGCCGAATTCATGCCCATCGCGTCCCCCGTGTGGTACTTAAAGCGAAGGAACACGTTACGCCCCGTCACGTACGGGTGAATATCTTGCAGGCGCGTAACGGTGCTGCGGCGTTGCGCGGCGTGCCGCATAACTTGGTAGAGCTCTCCCCCACCTTCCACTTCCTTGGCAAATTCGTGCGCCTCGCGCGCGGAGTCAAATTCGAGCAACGGGGCGCGCGTCATGCCGTCGTGCAGGATTGTGGTTTTGACGCCGCCGCTGCGGTTGAGAATTTGCATGCCGCGCTGAATCGCGGCTATGAGAGCGCTCTCGTTCGTGGCGAGCGGGACGTGAAACTCGCCGTTCGCGTGCTCGCCGTGAATCTTGAGCGGTCCCGCGAACCCGCCAGGCACCACGAAACCGCCGATCGCGTTTTCGATTCCCGTCGTGCCTTCCTTGGCGCGCTTGCTTATTTCGGGTTTGGCGCTTAACTCGCCGGCGATGGTTGCCATCGTTGAGGAGGGCTGGGGTTCGGAGGGTTCAGTGTGCGTTGCTATGCCCGACGCCTTGATGGTTGGGATTTGCACGCCGGTCTGGTGCTCAAGCCATTCTGCACGCAAGCGCTTGGCGTGGGTACACGCCTCGCCCCAGTGCTCGGGTTTGGAGTTGAAGTGTTCCTTGTGGATGTATTTCTCCAAGTCGCGCGGCTTGATTTCGCCACTGAAAAGTTGTCTGCGGATTTCGCTGAGCGGCATGCGGGTCACCTGTCGGGGGGTGGAGATGCGTGACTCTACTGGTGTTAGGGCAAATATAAACCGCGAGGGCGGGTTCAGGGCGTTTGTTTGCTGTTTTCGGCGAGTAGTTCCTTGGCGCGTTCGAGGCGGACGTTCTTTTCGTCCGACATCTGCGCCGCGATTTTCTCGACGAGGTCGCCACTGGCGCCGGCTTGGACGGCGATGTTACGCGCATGCAATCGCATATGACCCGCCTGAATTCCAGTCGTCGCCAAGGCTCGGAGCGCGGCGAAGTTTTGCGCGAGACCCACGGCCGCCATGACGCCGGCGAGTTCGCGCGCGCTCTTAACACCGAGGATTTTGAGGTTGACTTGGGCGAGGGGGTTGGTGCGGATGCTTCCCCCGATAGTGCCGACCGCGATGGGGAGCTCGATTTCGCCCACTAAGTCCCCGTCTTTGTTTTTGGAGTATTTTGCTAAGGGTTTGTATTTGCCGGTTAGTGCGGCGTACGCGTGCGCCCCCGCCTCCACCGCGCGCCAGTCATTGCCCGTTGCGACCGTGACGGCGCCGATGCCGTTCATGATGCCTTTGTTGTTGGTGGCGGCGCGGTAGGGGTCCGCGTCCGCGAACTCGTACGCTTCAATGACGCCGTCCACAACTTGTTCGCCCGTGAAGGACTCTTTGGTGAGGCTTTCTTTTTTCCAGACGGCTTTGGCGCGAGCGAGACGGTGGACCGCGAGGTTGGAGAGGATGCGCAAGCCAGCTTTGCCGCCCGTGAGTTCTTCAAGAATAGGCGTAATGGATTCCGCCATCGTGTTGACGGCGTTCGCCCCCATCGCGTCGAGAACATTAACGAGCAAATGCACGACGACGATAGAGCCGGACGGGGTTTGAAGCACGCGCGCCTCGATGTCGCGGGCGCCGCCGCCGAGCTTGATGAGGGTGGAGTCCTGCGCGTTCGCGACTTCGAGGAGTTTGTTTTTGCTCGCGAAAATGTTGTGCCGCGCCTGTTCCGCGTCGATAGGTAGGTGCGTGAGTTGGATTTGACCGATCATGACTGGCTCGTCTGCACTGGCTTGAAAGCCGCCGTTTTCGCGCGCGAGCTTGGCCGCGTGCGAAGCGCCCGCAACGACGCTGGGTTCCTCGATCGCCATCGGGACCGCGTAGTCTTGGTTGTTGATTTTGAAGTTGGCGGCGATTCCCAAGGGG
>JBBILJ010000010.1:0-2389 GCA_037444945.1 Microcaldota archaeon
TGAGCGAACGTCGCCCGTTCTCGCCTAACTCCACGAGAATGGCCGCGTCAAAGTTATCCAGAGTGATGGGCTTTGGCTTCGAGAAAGAATTTAGGGATGCTTTGTAAACGTAACGCGTAATCCACGCGCCCCTTCGAAATACGGTCCTCGTTCGTGACTTCATCTGGGCTTTCTGTGTTCTCCATGTCCCAGCCGAGCGCGCGAAAGAGGGGCGTGATGAAGTCTTTTTTCGTGCTCTCCTCATTGTAGCCCTTAAGGCGACCGCTCGCCTTCGCGTCCGCAAGTTTCTTTACCAAACGCTCGACTTCAAGCCTGGCCCGAGTTTTTTCCATTGAATTTTACTTCCGTGTTGATCGTGTTTCGCTTACGGGTGTGAGGTTTTGGTAGTGACCCTGTCGCGGTCTGCTAGAAAGAGGAACTGCTTGCCCCTCTTTATTTTCTGCACGTACCCCTGCTCAAACAATTCCAGTAAGTCGCTTCTTGCAGTTTCATATGTGATGCGGTAGCGCTCTTGCATTTCGGTTATAGAAATTGGCGACCCACTTTTGTTTAGGTAAAGCAAAACATCTGCTTGCCTTAGGTTCAGGCGAGGGTTGTTACGGATAGTGTCCAGCATTTGGCGGTTCTCAATCTTTTTCTTCTCTAGGTAGGCTTCAAAAGCTTTCACGGCTAAGTCAATCGCGCGCAGGTTGAACTTCACAAAATAAGTCATGTCGTTAGCATCCGACTCGGTAAAAAGATACGCCCGAACGTATTGGCTCGGCGCGTTTTTTATCGTCCTTGAAACTGCGATGTATTCAAAGAAGTCGTAACCTTGTGAGATGAGATACCAGTAAAAGAGCGCTCGGGCGGTACGACCATTGCCGTCATTGAACGGATGTACCCAACCAATCAGATAGTGTAGAATTATGCCTTTGACGATAGGGTGTAGATAGAAGTCTTTCGTGTCTGAATTAACAAATGCACAAATTGAAGCAACATGCTTGTCAATCAGGCGGTAGTCTGGTGGTTCGTGGAGAACTTGAGTTGGGTCATCTATGGCAAATACTTTAATTTCGTTAGTGGTTCTGAAAGCTCCTTCATATTCTCGTTTTTCTAGAGTTCCTTGCGTTATCCGTTTGTGAATCTCCAAAACGAGCTCTGGTGTCAGCGGCCTTCCTTTTACTTGTTCTTTTATGAACATCATGGTCAAATAGTTGTTGACGATCATTCGCTCGGAATTAGTGCGCGGTTTGCGCTTTTCTCGAAGCATTTTCTTTGCGACCAGTCGCGAAGTGGCCGCACCTTCGAGTTGGCTTGACGCTATAGCCTCCTCCATCAGCGAACTTGCCAAGAACTTCTTCTGAAGATATATGCCCGGCCCCTCTCCCTCCAGACCTAGACGCCGGCCGATCTTGACGTCGAGCACGTGAAGACTTCGTTCAATTTCTGGCGTTAGGGTATAGAAAAAAAGTTTGCCAAAAAGCGGGATTCTTCGCGCTGTGAGGTCGCGGTTAAGCTTTGCTATTGCCCACACGTGTTCTCGGTTAAGTTCTTCAAAACGGTTATCGTGCTTTAGCTCGTCCCAGTGAAGGTATTCCGCGTTTACTTTAGCTGCCGCGTCGAGCGTCTCCGTGAGGATTTTGCCGGGTTCGCGGGCAAAAAGTTCGTGTACGTTTTGTTTCGGAGGTTTTTCTGGGAGTTTCATGGTTCTGAAATAAATACTATTCCCATATATAATAGTATTAGTAGTTACCCGGGGCAGAGCTTAATTACTAAAATAGTAGTTACTAGTATTTGGATCTCGAAACTACTGAATTAGTAGAAAGTAGTAGTTACTAGTAGTTGCCGATTGAATAACCGAGTGCGAGACTCTAGGATGCTAGTAGATTTGGAAAACATTCAAAAAACGTCTAATCTAGACTGTTTCGAGGTCTTCTGTGATTTTTTTGGCGATGAGTTCTTGGATTTTTGGGTCCTTGAGGGCGGGTAAGAATTCACAGAGGCGTTGGATGACGCGATCTCTTTTCTCGTCTTCGGCTAGGGCGGCCGTGATGGAGAGAGGCATGCCGCATTCGCCGCAGTGGCGCAGGGTGACGGGGTTGGGTTTGCGGCATCGGGGGCAGGTTTGCTGGGCTTCTTGTTCGACTTTAGGGACGAGGCCGTAGGTGCGCAGGATGGCGTCGTCCACGTCTTTGCCGGCGAGGTGGACGTAGACGCCCGTCATTCGGGTTCCGGGCACCCAGCCGAGGTGTGCTTCGAGTTGGGCTTCATTTAGCCCTGCTTTCGCCAAGTGGGTGGCGCGAGAGTGGCGGAAGTTGTGAGGGTTGACGGCTTTTTGGACGCCCGCGCCCGCGGCGGCTCTCGTTATTTGGCGGCAGATGGCGGCATAAGTTATTCCTTTGCCTCG
>JBBILJ010000010.1:2399-9796 GCA_037444945.1 Microcaldota archaeon
GTTAAGAGTGGCCAGAGGGGTGCGTCTGGGTCTTTTTTCCAGGGGTGGCTTTCCAGCCAGTTGGTTAAGTGGTGAATTGATGATACTAATCGGACGCGGCGCATGCCGGTTTTGCCGTTCACGATCAAAACGGCGCCGTAGGAGTCAAAGGAAACGTGCTTGATTTTGAGTCCCGCGATTTCTCCAATACGGCAACCGGACTCGTAAAGCACGTGGATGAGGGCCTTGTCGCGCGGGCTTTCAGCGGCTTCGACGAGTCGCCGTACTTCTTCGACGGAGAGAAGCTCTTCGGGGAGTTTTTGGGTTTTGGGCTTGGTGCTTTTCAGCCAACCGACTCGCTTTTCATATTCTTCGGGTTCGAGGAGCCAGCCGTAAAACTTTTTCATCGTTCCCCTGTAAATGTCCTTAGTGAAGGCCGTAAAGAGGGGGTTGCGCTCCACGCGCGCCATCAATTGCTGTAAGTCCTCCTTCGAGGCTTGAACAAAGGGTTTGCCCAGCCACTTCGCTAAAGGGATGAGGCGTTGCGCGTAAATGAGAAGGCGCACTTGCGACAAGCCCGTGGCTGAACAGTAGTCGAAGAACGAGAGGAGTGCCGAGCGATTCTCGGGGTCTATACCCGGCTCCTCCTTTACTCGTTTGAAGTAATGCGCCAAGGCGCGCTCGGTCTGATACAACTGGTTTGCAGACGCACCCATAACATCGCCCTCTGTAGAAAACTCCTCAAATAAGAGGAGTACTTATGGGAGCGCTGCCCACTCGAGCAGAAGCGCGGGGTAGGAGATTCGAACTCCTGAGGGCGTGAGCCCACCGGTTTTCAAGACCGGCGCAATAACCGCTCTGCCAACCCCGCACGCGCAAAATTAGGCGCAAGGATAGTTTAAAGCAAGCGGGAAAACGGCCGGAGTTATTTTCCGAGGAGTTTTTTGAGGACTTTGTAGTCGTTGTCGCGCATAACGAGGGTGGGGGTTTCCTTGTTGCCGAAGGCGTCGTAGTAGGAGAACTTGACGTCAACTTTGCCGAGCGCGCGTTCCCCGGTCTTCTCGACGCCAGCCACGTACCCGTTCTTGATTTCGACAGTGCGGCCCGCTTTGAGGAGGACGCCCTCCTCGTAGACCGAAATGTGGCCGTCCATGCCGCTCTCCGAGAAGAGTTGAATCTTGACTTTTTCCTTGCCCAGCGTCGGCTGCATAACAAACCCCCCGTCAATGAAAAACAAAACGCGCCGAGTGCGCGCGAAGGCGTAAGCGGGGCGAGACTTAAAAACCGACGGGAAAGAGGCGCGGCGGTTTAAAAGAAGCGTCCGCCTAAGAGTCCCGCCGCGTGCCCGCGTTGGGGCGCGGGAATGCTCTTTCGGGTGAATTAGTTTGCCGTTCTCCAGCCTCAACTTCAAAACTCCGACTTTTGAGAAAGTGACGGATTACGAGTGGGACATCCCCCTCTCGTTCAAGGACGGCATGCGCGTGCCGGGCCGCGTGTTCGCGAGCAAAAAACTCCTCGACGCGATGGAAGGGCAAGTGTTCGACCAAATCACGAACGTCGCGACGCTGCCCGGCATCCTCAAGCGCTCGTACTGCATGCCCGACGGTCACTCGGGGTACGGCTTCAGTATTGGCGGAGTCGCGGGCATGGACGTCGAGAACGGCGGCGTGATTTCGCCCGGCGGCGTGGGCTTCGACATCAATTGCCTCGCGGGAGATACCCTCGTCCTGACGGAACACGGCTTCCACCAATCCATTTCCGAAATGCAGGAGAGCGAAAGCGCGCTTCGCTGCATGCGGTTCTCGAAAAAGCGCGAGGAAACAACGACCGTCGTCGCCTTCCTCAAGCAGTACACGAAGCGAAAAGTGCTTCTCGTCAAGACGCGGGCTGGCAACGAAATCAAAGCAACGGAAGACCACCCGTTCTGGACGCCGAGCGGAATGAAAGATGCGGGCGCGCTGTTGGCGGGGAGTCGAATCGCGGTATACCCCTTCGAAGGCGTGCCGTACGAAGCGCCCTCCGACGAAATCGTTTTGAGCGAAGACGGTGTCCTTTCCCTCAACGTTCCTTGCAACAAGCTCGCCATCGTCAAGGAGTTGAAAAAACGAGGTCTTTTGCCGCTTCGTTTGAACGCTCAGCAAACGCCGTACCTCGCCAAGCTCGTGGCCTTCAACATGGGCGACGGCACGCTCGTCTACTCGTCAGGAGCAGGACAAGCATGGTTTTACGGCCGGCGCGAAGACCTCGAACACGTGCGGCAAGACGTCAAAAAAGTCGGCTTCACTCCCTCGAAAGTCTATTCGCGGGAACGAAAACACAGAATTCAAACGCGGTACGGTGAAGTCAAGTTCGAATTTACGGAACACAGCATGCGCGTGACTTCCCGAGCGTTCGTTGCCTTGCTGCACGCGCTGGGCGCACCGCTGGGAAACAAGGCGCGGCAAGCCTATGGCGTGCCCGAATGGATCCAGCGCGCGCCGCTGTGGCACAAGCGGTTGTTCCTAGCGGCTTACTTCGGCGCAGAAATGTCCTCACCCAAGACGCTGACGGACGCCCACTACAACTTCTACCTCCCCGCCGTCTCCGTCAACAAAACCAGAAAACACGTCGCTTCCGGACACGCGTTCCTGAACCAGATTGCGGAGTTGCTGCGGCAATTCGGCGTTGAAACCAAGGAAGTCTCGGAGCGGGAAGAATACCTGAACCGGGACGGTCAGTACTCGCACCGCGTCCGGCTGCTGGTTGACGGCAAGTACGAGAGCCTGAAGGCGCTTTACTCCCGGGTCGGCTTTGAATACCATGAAGAGAAGAAAGCGCTCGCCAATGCCGCCGCCCAGTACCTTTCCCTGAAAGAAAAAATCGTCCAAGACCGAATCATGGTTCAGCAGCAAGCCGTTCGCCTGCACGCCGACGGGCTCGGACCGAAAGCCATTTACGCGGCGTTAAAGCCCACGAGCGCCAACTTCCGGTTTGTCGCTCGCTCCGTCTACGAAGAGCGAAAGACGAGACCCCGCGTCGCGTCCGCGTTCCAAACGTTCAATGAGTTTTTGCGCGAAACCACGCGGGGCTTGGGCCGGAGTGGAATGGTGTGGGACGAGGTCGAAAGCATCCAAGAAATCCCGTTCGCCGAACCCGTGTACGACTTTACGGTCGCGCACAGCAACCACAACTTTATCGCGAATAACTTCGTCGTGTCAAACTGCGGCATGCGCTTGTGCGCCACCAACCTCACCGAAAAGGACGTAAAGCCTAAACTCAAGCAACTGGTGGACGCGTTGTTCGAACGCGTGCCCGCCGGCGTCGGTAGCTCGGGGTTCGTCAAACTCGACGCGACCGGTTTTAAGAAAGCCGTTGAAGGCGGCGCGGCGTGGGCCGTCGAGCAAGGCTACGGTTGGGAAGAAGACTTGCGGCGCACCGAGGAGAACGGCCGCATGGAGACGGATTTGTCCACGATTAGTCCGCGCGCGATTGCGCGCGGCAAAACTCAAATCGGCACGCTGGGGAGCGGGAACCACTACCTTGAAATCCAGGTCGTAAAGCCTGAGAATGTGTTCGATGAGAAGGCGGCGAAGGCGTACGGCATCACGATTCCGGAACAGGTCGTCGTCATGTTTCACTGCGGCTCGCGTGGTTTTGGGCACCAAATCGCGACGGATTATCTCGAAAAATTCCTCGCCGTCATGGAACCCAAGTACCACATCAAGATTCTCGACCGCGAGCTCGCGTGCGCGCCGTTCCACTCGCCTGAAGGGCAAGCGTATTTTTCGGCGATGAAGGGCGCCGTGAACATGAGTTTCGCGAACCGCCAAGTTATTTTGCATCGTATCCGCGAAGCGTTCAGCGCGGTCTTCAAGCAGGACGCGGAAAGCTTGGGGATTCACCAAGTGTACGACGTGACGCACAATACCGCTAAACTCGAAGAATATGAGGTGGAAGGCAAGCGCACGAAAGTTCTCGTGCACCGCAAGGGCGCCACGCGCGCCCTCGGCCCGGATCACCCCGACACGCCTAAGGAGTACCGCGGCGTGGGGCAGCCCGTAATTATTGGCGGCAGCATGGAGACCGGTTCTTACTTGCTTGCGGGCACGAAGGGTGCGGAAGAGAAAACCTTTGGAAGCACGGCGCACGGTTCGGGGCGCACCATGTCGCGCGCCAAAGCTCGAGAGCTTTTCCGCGGCGAGAAACTCCAACAAGACATGGAGAAGCGCGGCATCCTAGTGAAAACCGTTTCCTACTCCGGCTTGGCGGAGGAAGCCGGTGGGGCGTACAAGGACATTGACGAAGTGATTCGCTCCGCGCACGAGGCCGGTATTTCCAAGCGTGTCGTGAAACTCGTCCCTATCGGAAACGTCAAAGGCTGACTTTCTCCATGTCGTACCATTACTTGCCCGACGTGTCCTTCGCGGACGTCTGCTTTGAAGCGAGCTCTCCCACGTTCAAAGGATTGCTCAAAGAGTGCGGCAAAGCCGCCACGAATGCAATGGTGCGCGACCCCTCCAAGATCCGGCTCACGAAAACCAAGAAAATTAGGGTCGAGGCGCCGAGCGAGGGCGAGCTGGTGCGCAAATTCATTGATGAACTCGTTTTTTGGAAGGACGCCGAACAACTCCTCTTCAATGGCTACGCCCTCAAAACCACGAAAACCAAGACGGGGTGGGTAGTGACGGGAACGCTGAAAGGCGAAAAAATCAATCCCCGGCGGCACGACATGGCGGTTGACGTCAAGGCCGCCACCCTGCACCTTTTCGCCATCGAAAAAACGGCGAAGGGGTGGCGCGCGAGAGTCGTCCTCGACGTCTAAAAACCCGTTTTAAGCGGGAACTGGACGGCGCGCGAAAACCTATTTTAACCAGGGGCGGTTTGGAGTAGTCCGCCCGTTTTCTCGCTTGAATCAAAACGCTGTCGAGGCGGGCACGGGTTGAGGGGGAGCATAGTGGAGGAATTCTCGAGCGAAGAGGCCGCGCGCATCGCGCCGTTCGTCACCAACCTCGACCAGCCGGTCTTCGCGCTGCGCAATCTGCCCGAAGTCGTGAAAGGGGCTTTGTTTTCGCGTTACTCGCGCTCCGACAAGTCCCTCCGACGCCTGCTCCTTGACGAGTTCATTCAAAAACCCGAGACGGGCTTTCACGAAATCGTGCGCTACAGCGCCGAAAGCGGAGTCGATGAAACACTCGCTATCCGCAAGGCGGAAGAATTCTACGATCGCGTGCTCGTGGGTTTTGGGGACGACAGTGTTGCGGAACTCGGCGGGGCGAGTTTGGCGTGCGAGCAAGTCTCCCAAATCGCGGCGAAAGCTCTTGAAGACCCCCGCATCGGCCTTAGCCCGCTGGAGAAGAGCACGCGTTACGTGTTCTTCAACCAAAAAAACGCGGACGGCGAATACAGCTACTACCGCGGCAGCGACGTCACGCAAAGCAAGCACGCAACCCTCTACCTTCAAACCAACGACTTGCTCTTTGATACGTACTCCAAACTCGTCGACCCTCTCACCGCTTACTTTGCCGAACGCTTTCCACAAGAGGAAGGCGTGAGCGAGCGAGCGTACAAGAGCACGCTACGCGCGAAAGCGTGCGACTCGCTCCGCGGTTTGCTGCCTGCCGCCGCCCTCACTAATCTTGGGTTGTACGGGAACGGGCGCGCATTCGAGTACTTAATGCTCAAACTGCACGCGAGCGAGTTCGCCGAGAACCGCGCGCTCGCATCCGCGATGCATGTCGAACTCTCCAAAATAATTCCCTCATTCGTCAAGCGCAGCAACGACGTTCTCGGGCAAGCCACGCAGAATTATCTTCGGCGCGCGCGCTCGAACGCCGCCGAACTCGCCGCCAAGCACTTGCACAACCAACCCGCGCCGCAGAAAACCGTTACGCTCGTGGATTTTGACGCGGACGGCGAGGACAAAGTTGTGGCCGCCATCCTGTACTCGCAGAGCGAGCATGGTGCCGCTGAAATCAAGCAACTCGTGCAGAAACTTTCGCAAGAAGAAAAGCGCGCCATCATTGCAGCGTACTGCGCGCACCGCGAGAATCGTCGGCACCGTCCGGGTCGCGCGTTCGAGAACGCGTGGTACTCGTTTGATTTTCTCGCGAACTTTGGTGCGTACCGCGACTTGCAGCGTCACCGCATCCTCACCCAAGAACGACAAGCCCTCACGGTGCGGCACGGCTACGATGCGCCGCGCGCGCTGCTTGACGCGGGCTTTGAAGCCGAGTTTCGGGACGCGATGAAGGCGGCGGCGGACGCGTTCGAAACGATTCGCAAGGACTCGCCCTTGGGGGCGCAGTATGTGGTGCCGCTCGCGTACAAGGTGCGGTGGTACGCGACGCTCAACGCGCGCGAGCTCTACCACTTTGTCGAGTTGCGCTCCACGCGGCAAGGGCACGCGGATTATCGGGCCGTGGCGCAGCAAATGTTTCGCGAAATGCAGAAAGCCACGCCCTTACTTGCCGAAGCAGTGAAGTTCGTGGACATGAATAATTATGAGTTGGCGCGCTTGGAGAGCGAAAAATTCATCGACAAGCGCATGGCGGAAGTGCAGCAAAAATACGGCTCGAAAAGCGAGCCGAAAAAGTGACGCCTCATGCAGCCACCCCTTGAGAAAGTGGATCCTGAAGTTTATCGCGCGATTCTCGCCGAAAAAAAGCGGCAAACCGACGTGCTCGAAATGATTCCGAGCGAGAACTACGCCTCGCGCGCTGTGCTTGAAGCTCTCGGCTCGATTCTCAACAACAAGTACTCGGAAGGCTACCCCGGCAAGCGATACTATGGCGGCAACCATGTCGTCGACCAAGTGGAAGCCCTCTGCCAAGAACGAGCTAAAGCCTTATTCGGGGCGGAGCACGCGAACGTGCAGCCGTATTCCGGGTCCCCCGCCAACCTCGCCGTCTACTTCGCGCTCCTCCAACTCGGCGATACCGTGATGGGGATGAGCCTTGCCGAAGGCGGCCACCTCACGCATGGCAGCCCCGTAAACGCGAGCGGCAAACTCTACCACTTCGAATCGTATGGCGTCGACCGCGAAACCGAACTCCTTGACTACGACGCGATTCGCCAGAAAGCCCTCGCCGTCAAGCCCAAACTTATCGTGAGCGGCGCCACCGCGTACCCGCGCGCCATCGATTTTCAGCAATTCCAAGACATCGCGGACGAAGTCGGCGCCGTCAGCATGGTGGACATGAGTCACATTGCGGGTTTAATTGCGGGCGGGGTTCACGCCTCGCCGTTCCCGTTTAGCGACGTCGTGACGACGACGACGCACAAGACTTTGCGCGGCCCACGCGGCGCCATGATTTTGTGCAAGGAAAAATTCGCCACGCCAATCGACAAAGCCGTGTTTCCGGGAATGCAAGGGGGACCGCACGAGCACCGCATCGCTGCGACGGCCGTCGCGCTGCGCGAGGCTGCGGCGCCCGAATTCA
>JBBILJ010000010.1:9806-18584 GCA_037444945.1 Microcaldota archaeon
GTACGCCTCTCAAATCGTGAAGAACGCGAAAGCCCTCGCGGACGGTTTGATGAGTGAAGGCGTGCGATTGGTGAGCGGGGGGACGGACAACCACCTCCTCCTCGTTGACTTGCGCAATCTCGAAATCACGGGCAAAAAAGCCGAGGACGCCTTGGACGAGGCCGGCATCACGGTCAACAAGAACACGATTCCCTTCGAGCCGAGAAAACCATGGGATCCCAGCGGAATCCGGTTGGGGACACCTGTTCTCACGACGCGTGGGATGAAGGAAAGCGAAATGACGGACGCCGCGCAACTGATTGTGAAAGTCCTCAAAAACCCCGGCGACGCCGCCCTCAAAGCCAAAGTGCGCGCCGACGTTTTAGCGCTCTGCACGCGCTTCCCCTTCTACGACTAAAAACCTTAAAGAACACCGCAACGCCTAGTGAAGCACATGCCCGCCAAAAAGCCGCGCATCACGCTTCACATCGGTGTCGGTAGCCGTCCCGTCGTTCGCGCGTGGGCGGGGCGCGAACGCTATCTCGCCCTCGATCTCGACGAGAAAGGTCTGCGCAACTGGATTAAAGAGTGGGACAAGGCACGCGGGTACGGCACAAACAGCACAAAAGCACTCATCCTCGCTTACAGACACGGCACGAAGCGGGGGTTCGATGCCCTCAAAAAAATGCGGGAAAACAATCCACGAGTTCTGGCCTCCCAAGGCGGCGTCATTCCGCCTCACAGCCTCCCGCTACGAAATGCAAGCGTGCGGGAAGTCTTCGCGCAGAATATTTTCAACGCGGGCCTCCACCCGGACGTTCTGAAAAAAATGCTGAACGAGTTCGGGCGCGTGCTGCAGCCTGGCGGCCGCCTCGTCATCGTGCACGACGTCGGCGACATGTCGATACCGCCCAGCCTCCGCATCCACAACGACTACCTCGAAGGCCCTCACGCCGACCTCGGCGAACAACTCTTTAATCCGCGTCCGCACCTTACCGAACGCATGCGAAAACGCTTCAATCTAAGCGCGGATGCCCGCGTCCTCACCCTCGTCAAAAAACCCACACGACCGTGAATTCAATGCCAGCAGCCAATACCAAACGCAAACCCCCGCGCGTCATCCTCGAAATCGGGCCGGCGTCTAAACCGGTGAGTTCGTACTCGGACATCCCCCGACGCGGCGAGCGCTACATCGCCATGGAGCTCGGAGCGAACGAAATGCTTCGATGGCTTCACGGGTGGGGGGAGAGTCATGACCTTGCCGCGCACTTTGCTCCTGCCCTCTCGCGTTCAGCGTGGACGAAACTCAGCCAGTTGCAGCGAACAGGCGTCGCGAAAGCAGTGCGGGGCCGCGTCGGCACGACAACGGGGCTCCCGTTCCGAACGGGGAGCATTCACGAAATCGTCCTCAAAGATGTGCTGAACGCGGGCCTCGAGCCCCCAATTTACCAGAACCTGTTGCGGGAAGCGCACCGCGTTCTTAAGCCCGGCGGCTTGTTGCACGTGTTGAATGAGTACCCGTCGCGGAGCGCGATTGGTCTCGTCGCGCACCAAGGCTCGCTCTACGGCACGGGTAGAACCATCGTAGAGGAGCGTTTCGAGCCGAACGCGCGCCTCACGGACGCGTTTCGCAAGCGGCTGCGAAACAATCCGAAACTGCAGGGCATCACGCTCATGCGCAAACCCCTCGCCAAACGCTAAAAAGCCGCGCCACCCCAATAACCCGCAGCGCTTTTTCGGCGCGGCTGTTGTTCAGTGGCAGGAAATCCAAATTCCCACTACAGAATGCAAGCTTCCCAAGCTTGAGACCCGGGTTCGATTCCCGGCAGCCGCACTGACGTTCGCTCCCAGTGTTTCGTATGCCTCCTGAAAAGAAGCCGCGCGCGCAATTTGATTACTTGTGTCATCACTGTGACGCGAGCCGCCGCATGGAGCACATCAATCCTGCGAACTCTGCCATCATCGCGGACCGCCGCTTGCTCTTGAAGTACGCGGAGAACTTGCCTAAAACGGGGCGGCCTGGGAAGCCTGCCGTCCTCGAAGATTTCCAAGTCGCGCGTTGCCTCGTTTGCGGGACGCGGCAAGTCGTGCGCAATGAGTCGTTCGCGCGCGCCCTGCGCAGAGCAAACCCCACGGACATCGTCCCCTACGACCAGAGCGACTGACACAAACCGCCGTGAACTTAGTGAGCAACCTTACCATCGCAATCTTGGGCTCGAACGCGGAGAAGCGAGCGGAGGCGTGCCACAGCCTCGCCAAAAAGACAACTGTGGAAGACGTCGGGTTTTACAACACGAATTTTCAAGGCAAAATCTTGACCGTTCTCGACCCGGTCCTCTACCCGCAAAAAGTGCAGCCCTTGCTGTTTTGTGCGTACCTCGCCGACCATGTCGTCGTGTTCGCGAATGAGCTTAACGCGAGCTTGGGTGAAACTATTGTTGTGTTGGATTTGCTCGGCAAGAAAAGCGGCACCCTCATTAGCGAGCTGGATGTCGCCGCCCTCGTGAAAGGCACCGTCCTCGAAAAATACGAAGTCTTCCCCACTTTTGAAGAAGCGAAAAATCACGTTCTCGAAAGCGCGGGCGCCGCGGAAGAAAGCGGCGACTCGGTGAGCGTGATTGACCACGCGTTCGAAGTCAAAGGCGTCGGCACCGTCGCGCTCGGTTTTGTGCGCAAAGGCAACCTCAAAGTCCATGACTCTCTCGCCCTCCTCCCCAGCGGCGGCGAGCTCGAGGTGCGCAGTATCCAGATGCAGGACCGCGATCAAAAAGAAGCTCCGACGGGTGCACGCTTCGGCATCGCCGCGAAAGGCGTGGAGTCCTCCGCGATGCCGCGCGGCGCCGTGGCCGCCAAGAACGCGGGCGACGTGCTCGTGGTTCGCGAATGGAAGAGCCGAGTAAGCGTTCCCAGATTCGTGCGCGAACCGTTGGGTCGCGGCGAAGGGCGCGAACGGTTGCACGTGGTGGCGGGCTTGCAAGCAGTTCCCGCCACATTCAACGGGAGCGTGAAGGGCGGCGAAACGGGCGACTGCGCCCTGCAGTTCGACACCCCAATCGCCGTCGTCCCCGGCGAACCCGTCCTCCTCGCCCGCTTAGACGCGACGGGTTTGCGCGCCGTCGGGCGCTTGGAGTCTTAACCTAATTCTGAAGGAAAGCGGAGTCAACCAAATTTATTAAGCGAAGGCGTTCAAGTTCTTAGCGCTTTGTTTGAAGGTTCAAGTTTTTGCGGGTTGGATTAAAATGGTGACTGTTCTCGTCGTCGGCGCGGGCTCGATGGGTTTCAATCACGCGCGCAATTACGCGGCGTTTGATGAAGTCAACAAAGTCGTGGTTGTGGACTCCTCCCCGTCCGCGTTGGAGAACGTGCGCAAGGCGGGTTTTGACCACCTCGAACTGTATGCGGACCTCGACGACGCGCTCAAGGAAGAAGAAATTGACGCGGCGAGCGTGGCGACCACGACCCCGCACCATTTTAGCGTCGCGAAAAAACTCCTCGAGAACGGCGTTCCGACGCTGGTTGAAAAACCGATTTGCGACCGCGAGGAGCAAGCCAAGGAGTTAATCGCTCTCGCGCACAAGAAGAAAGCCATCCTCATGGTGGGGCACATTGAGCGCTTCAACCCCGCCGTCTCGACGCTCAAAAAGCACGTCGCGTCCATCGGGGACATCGTGTACGCGAGCGCGCACCGCTTCGGCATCCCGACGCCGCGCAAGCTCGGCAAAGCGTTTTTGGATCAAGCCGTGCACGACATCGACGTCATCGCGTACCTCTCCGATCAAAAGCCGAAGGCCGTGCAAGCGATGGAGCAAAAGTGGCTGGACGCGGACGCGGAAGATTTGTGCGCAGCGCTCTACGAGTTCGAAACCTTCACGGCGAGTGTGGAAGCCAACCGCGTGACGCCGATTAAGACGCGCGAACTCATCATTTTAGGCACGAAAGGGAGCGCCAAGCTCGACTACATCACGCAGGAACTCGTCATCATGAAAAGCGACGGGGAAGCCAAGAAATACAACACGTTCGACGACATCATCATGCGCGTGGGACGCGGCAGCGAAATCCGCCCTTACTTCGTCAAAGACGAACCCCTCAAACTCGAACTCAAGCATTTTCTGCACTGCGCAAAAACCGGCGAAACCCCCCTCGTGACGGGCGAGGACGGATTGCACGCCTTGCAAGCCGTGGACGCCGGGATTCGCAGCGCGAAAAGCGGCAAAAAAGAGAAAGTCGGTTGAACGAGGCGCCTCCCGTGATTCATCAAGCAGTTAGTGCGAACTACTTGGATGCGTAAAATTCTTTGACGGCATCCGCGACTTGGTGGAGGTCATTTTCCGTCAGGGCGGGGTGGACGGGAAGCGAGATAACTTGCTTGCAGATTTTTTCGGTGACAGGGCAGCTTGCTTTTTGATTGTAGACGGGAAGCGAGTGAATGGGCGCGGGGTAGAAAATTGCGCTCCCAATGCCTTTCGTGTCGAGGAAGGCTTTGAGTTCGTCGCGCCGCTCCGCCTTAATCGTGTACTGGTGGTACACGTGACCCGCGTTGGGGTGCACCCACGGCGTGTCGATGGGCTTGACTTTGTGAAGCAGGTCATCTAACATTTTGGCGTTCGCGCGGCGTTTGGCGGTGAAGGCGTCGAGTTTTTTGAGTTGCTCTAGGCCCACGGCGGCGGCAACGCTCGTCATGCGGTAATTGTAACCCACGTAGAGGTACTCGTAGCGCGCGCGCATGCCGACGTTGCGGATGATGCGCATGCGTTCCGCCAACTCGTCGTTGTCGGTCAGCACCGCGCCGCCTTCCGTGGTCGTCATGTTTTTGGTGGGGTAGAAGGAGAGTGTGGCGACGTCTTCGCCCCAGTTGCGGCGGCCTTTCCACTCGGCGCCGATGCTTTGCGCGTTGTCGCTCACCACGTGCGCGCCCGCGGCGTGCGCGGCTTCAACGAGGGCGTCCACGTCGTAGGGTTGACCGTAGAGGGAGACGGGGAGGATGACTTTGGTTTTCTTTTTGGCGAGGTGCTTGGCCGCTTTTTTGGGGTCGAGGGTGAATTGTTTTTTGTCGACGTCGAGAAACTTAATTTTTGCGTGCACGTAGTGCGCGGCGTTCGCGGTCGCGATGAACGTAAAATCGGGCACGACGACTTCGTCCTTGGGTTTGACTTGCAGACCGAGCAGGGCGAGGTGGAGGGCGGAGGTGCCGCTGCTGACCGCGATGGCGTGCTTGAATTGACAGTATTTGGCGAGTTCGCGCTCGAATTCCTCGACGACGGGACCGTGCGTGAGCTGCCCGCTGCGCAGCACTTCACCCACATGAGCGATTTCTTCTTCACCGACGAGGGGTTTCGCGATGGGAATCATAGGGGTTGCACCTTGGAGTTAACCAGAATTCACGGGTGGTGGCGCTTGGCTTCGTCCTCGCGCAAGCGCTTGATGTCGGCTTTGGGAATGTTCGTGGCTTTGCCGCACGCGGGGCATTCGAGCGTGCTGGAGGCGGCTTCCGCGTCGTAGTCGTCGGCGAGCTTATGCCCGCACTCGCACACAAAACCGACGAGGCGCGCGGGGTTGCCGTGCACCAGACCGTGGTTCGGCACGCTTTTCGTCACCACGCTGCCCGCGCCCACCATGGCGTATTCGCCGAGCGTGATGCCGCCGATGAGGACGCTGTCGGCGCCGACGGAGGAACCTTTTTTGAGCAGAGTAAGGGGCGTGTGGCGGGACTCGTCCCAGAGGAAGGCGCGCGGGTAGAGGTCGTTGGTGAAGGTGACGCTGGGGCCGACGAAGACATCGTCTTGGAGTTCGGCGGGGTAGTAGATGGAGACGTTGTTTTGTACTTTGCAGCCGTTCCCAATCTTCACCTTGAAGTCAATGTAAACGTTTTTGCCGATGATGCAGCGCTCCCCGATTTCGGCGTCTTCGCGGATTTGGGCTTGGTGCCAGATTTTGGTGCCGTCCCCTATATTGGCTTTCGGCGAAACGTCGGCGGTCGCGTGAATGGTGGCGGGCATGATTCATCACCAGAAAAACGTGCGGGAAAAGTCTGCAAAAATTTTAGGTTTTGGGCGGTTTTTGTTTTTGGAAGTAGTCGAGGACACTGCGCAAGCCGTCGTCGAGGGAGGTGCGAGGGGTAAAGCTGAGGGTTTTGCGGGCTTTCTCGATGGAGGGGCGCGAGTGGAGGATATCGCCGGGCCGACTGGGTGCGTGAAGGATTTTGCTCTGACTCCCCGCAAGCGTGATGACTTTTTCGGCGAGGCTTTGGAGCGTGATGGCAGTACCGGAACCGATGTTAAAGACTTCGTGCTCGCCTTTCTCAGTGGCGAGCATGAACGCTTGCTCGATGTCGTCCACAAAAACAAAATCGCGCGTCGCGGAGCCGTCCCCGTAAATCACGAGGTCTTCACCACGCAGGGCGCGCTGCACGAACGCGGTCACGACAGCCGCGTACTCGCTCGAGGCGAGCTGCCGCGGTCCGTACACGTTGAAGAGACGCAGCGAGGTCGTGTGGACGCCGTAGTAACGGGAATACATGGCGAGCCAGTACTCGGAGGCGAGTTTCGTGATGCCGTACGGGCTTTGCGGCAAGGGCCTCAAGTCTTCAGTCTTGACGGGTTGCGGCGAGTCACCGTAGACGGCCGCCGAGGAGGCGAACACGACTTTCTTCACGCCGTTCTGGCGCGCGGCTTCCAGCACGTTGAGGGTGCCGCCGAGGTTGGTTTCGAACGTCATGCGCGGGTAACTCATCGAGACGGGGACGCCCACGATGCCGGCGAGGTGGAACACGTAGTCGCATCCTTTGCTCGCCACGCTGATGAGTTCGAGGTCGCGAACGCTGCCGTGGTAGACTTTCGCCTTGACGCCAGCTAAATTGTCGTGGAAGCCCGTCGAAAAATCGTCGAGGACGACGACGTCGTTGTCTTTGGCGAGCGTTTGGCAGAGGTGCGAGCCAATAAAGCCCGCGCCGCCCGTGACGAGGATGCGTTTGTTCTTCATGTCTATAACCCGTTGGAGCGTTAAACGCGTTGAACTCCTGAAACCCTAAAGCAGAGAGGAACAGAGAGGTTAGGCGGGCGGGGAATTTAATAATGTTCGACGAGAGCATTTAACCCGTCCAAAGAACTCCTCGTTGTAGCCATGCTGACTAAACTTCGCAAAAGCGTTTTACGCGCGGGCGTCCACCTCGCCGCGCCCCTACTGTGGAGCCGCTACTACGCTCGCGCCCCAAGCCAGCCGTTTAAGTGGAAAAATAAGTCGGCCGCGGTCGCGATGAGTTTCGACATGGATTTGCGCGAGGATTACGCCGCGCTACCTGCCTTGCTGGAGGACTTGGAGAATTACGGCATTCCCGGGACGTTTGGAATCATCGGCAAGTACATTGAAGAAGACGCGCGCCCCCACCAAAACATTCTCGATGCGGGACACGAAATCATGAATCACACGTACCGCCACCCGAACAACGAGGTATGGGGCGAAAACCGCTTCTTCAACCAGTTGAGTTTGGCGGAGCAGCGCGAGGAAATCGAGGGGTTCGAGCGCGTCGCCAAAAAATTCTTGAATTATCAAGCCGTCGGTTTTCGCACGCCGCACTTCGGCGACCTCCACGCGCCCCCAATTTACCGCGTCCTCGACGAGAAAGGCTACGTGTATTCGAGTTCGCTGGTGTTCACTCGCGCGAAAAGCGGTGGCCGCCCGTTCCACCCGTCCCCGCACAAGCTCGGGGAAACGAGCGGGGACGCTCACCGCGCCCTCGAACTCCCCACCGCGGCGTGCCCTGAGCATTTTTACGCGAGCCTCGACGGCGTGCACTGCAAGCGCCAAGCGCACCCCGCGCACGCGTCCCCGACCGCGTTCCGCTCCATTCTCGAGAAAGCGGTGCGTCAAGCGCAGGCGCACAACGCGCTTCTCGTTTTCGATTTCGGACCGCAAGACGTCGGCGGCTGGCGGCCGTGGCGGGACGTTCTCGAGTGGATTAGCGGAGAAGATGTTTGGGTGTGCGCGCTGCGGGACGCGGCCGCGTGGTGGAACGCGAAGGCCCCGAAAAATTAGGCGAACTGTTTTTTGAGAAAATCGGCGATTCGCTCGCTCGTCTTGCCGTCCCCGTACGGGTTCTTCCACCCTTTCGTGCGGGTGTGCTGCTGACGCATGGCGTCGAGGAGAGACGCTTTTTCGACACCACCAAGGATAGAGGCACCGCACGTAATGGCTTCGGGTCGGTCCGCGCTTGAGCGCGCCGTCACGCTGGGAACGCCGAGCGTGCAGGCTTCCTCCACGACCCCGCCACTATCCGTCACGATGAGGGCGGCTGCTTTTTCGAGGGCGAGGAATTCGAGGTAGCCTTGCGGGGGTAGGAGCGTGAAGCGCGAAGCGGCGTTTTCGAGGCCGAATTCGGCGAGGCGGTTGCGCGTGCGCGGGTGCACCGGGTAGACGATGCGCAAACCGGTTTGTTTGGCGAAGGCGTCGAGGGCGGCGAATAAGTTTTGCAAAAACGCGGGCGCATCCACGTTTTCGGCGCGGTGCGCCGTCACGAGTACGAATTTTTTGGGTTGTAGGCCAAGGCGGACGAGGAGGTTGGCGCTTTTTTGTTCGGCGACGGCGGCGTTCTGAAGTGTCGCGTCCACGGTCGTGTTGCCCGTGAGGAGGATGGTTTGTTTTGCGAGGCCGTCAAAGGTCTGGTACGCGCGGCGGCCGATGCCTTCGTCGTCGAGGTTTTGTTTGGTGACTGTCGTGGGGGCGAAGAGGTAGGTGCTCAAGTGGTCGGCGATGATGCGGTTGAGTTCTTCCGGCATGCGGCGGTCGAAGCTGCGCAGCCCTGCC
>JBBILJ010000010.1:18594-20776 GCA_037444945.1 Microcaldota archaeon
CGGGGATGTTCCTGCGCGAGAACGAGACCGAGAGCGTGCTCGGCTTCGGCGCGCGCGAGTATGTGGCGGCGCTGGCCGCCGACCTGCGCGACCTCTACCTCGACAACGAATCGAGCCATGTCCTTGAGGGCCTCGACGTGACCGACGGGAATATGAAGCTTGCTGGCGGCCAGCGCCCCCGCGAGGACGGTGTTCGTGTCGCCTTCCACGAGAACGCAGCTGGGGGGGTGTTGCGCGAAAATCGCTTCGAGTTGGGGCAGCATTTTCGCGGTTTGCTCGGCGTGCGTGCCACTCCCCACGTTGAGGGTGTAGTTCGGGGCTGGGAGGTGGAGCTCTTCGAAGAAGATGGCGTCCATTTCGGGCGTGTAGTGCTGGCCGGTGTGGACGAGGTAAAAGGGCAGGCGCTGGCGCTGGAACTCGCGCAGCAAGGGAGAGAACTTCGTGATTTCGGGACGCGTGCCGAGCACGACAGCGAGAGGCTTCATGGCAAAGGGGAGAAACAAGGGTTTAAGCGGAGCGGAGGGCGCGCTCGACTGCGTCGAGGAAGCGCTTCTCCTGAACGCGCCAGTTGTATTCGGTTCGGGTGAGGCGGAAGTTGTTCTCTTGCATTTTTTTGAGGCGCGCGGGGTTTTGAAGTGCGTGGACCGCGGCGTCAGCGAGGTCGCGGGCGTTTTCGGGCGGAACAAAGAACCCGTTCTCGCCCTCGCGCAAGTAGTGATGAAATTCCTTCATGTCTGAGACGACCGGCACCACGCCCGCCGCCATGTACTCGAACAACTTGTTCGGCGAGCCCACGTGGTTGTAGAAGCGGTCCTTAAATGGAACGAAGCCAAGGGCGGCGAGGCTGAGAATGGAGGGGACTTGTTTGGGGGGGACGGCAGGCAGAAACTTCACGCGCTCCGCGACACCAAGTTCTCGCGCACGGGATTTCAAGCGCGCCAAAAACGCAGCGTCCTTAGCAGAGCCGAGGTAGACGAGCGCGGCGGCAGGAATTTTTTCGAGTACAACGGGGAAGGATTCGAGGAGGGTGTCCGCGCCGTACTCCTCCAAAATCGCGCCCAGATAGAAGAGAACGGTTTTGCCTTTCAAACCCAGTTTTTTCGCGAGCGCGCCGCGCTGGGCGGCTGAGGCGGGCTTGAACCACGCCGTGTCGGGACAGTTGAGAACGGTCAATGCGTTGGAGTGCGAGCCGTGCTGGTGTTGAAGAAAAGCGAGTTGCTCATAGGAGGCCGTCGTGACGAGGGCGGCACCGCGGTACAAGTTGTTTTCGAGGTGCTGAAACGCCACGCGACCGAGCTCCCACGCCACCGAGTCTTTCACGGTTCCCTTGTAGTACCATCCCTTCCACGGGTCGGGGTAATCGTAAAAGTAAGGGATGCGCGCGTTGCCGCGAGCGTTCGCGGCGCCAGCCGCGAGGGACGCGGCGAGAGCGCCGATGTGCATGTAGCCCATCACGGCGTCACCCTCGCGCAAGCGAGGCTTGAGGTAGGCGCGGACGCGAGCAGCAAATGAGGCTTTGGAGGATCCCCCGACGCCGACGACTGCCACGTTCTTATCCATCGGCTTGACGCCCACGGGAACCTTCGAGCAAAGGACGGTCACGCGGCCGAGTCGAGTGAGTGAACGCACGAGCTTGGAGAAGCGCGGCTGGTGCGGATTGTAGTCCCCAACAATGGCGGCGTACAGCATGGCAGAAGCACCCAGCGCGCAAGGGCGCGGAAGCGCAAGCAGGCAAGCACTACAAGAAGGCTCGCGGGTTATTTAAACGATGGCGGGCTAAATCCTTTCAAGCTGGTTGTACTGCTTCCGGTTCGCGCTTCGAACCCCGATTCGCGTGAGTCCCCATGAAGATTTACGGCAAGACCGCTGCCGAAGCCGCGGCCGCCCTCCGCAGCGGCCAAGTGACGGTGGCGGTTTACGGCATCGGCAAACTCGGCCTCCCCCTCGCAGCCGTGCTCGCGGAACGCGGCGCCCGCGTCATCGGCGTGGACTTGAACGCGAGCCTCGTCGCGAAAGGCCGCGATGGCGGCGTCCTTTTCCGCTTTTGACATCTCGCCGCTGAAAAGCGCATAAGGGATCGAGTGTTCCGCGCAAATCGCCGCCAGGTGCGCAAGCGTGGCGCTGAATTCGGTGAAGACCACGGTCTTGGTGTCCCGCTCCGCCAGCATACGGCCCAGTTGCA
>JBBILJ010000011.1:0-2981 GCA_037444945.1 Microcaldota archaeon
AGGGGAAGAAAAGAACCTGCGGTTGACACAATTTATCCCTCCCCTTTTTTAAGCACGCTCCACAAATGACCCGTATAAAGCAGTGGTGCAATGTAGCCGCCCGCAACAGCACCGCCAAAAGGGCCCGCAGCTAAAGTGCCAGCTAAGGTGGCGACGAGGATAGGTAATCTCGTCAACCATTTGGCGGCGCTTCCCGCCATGCTGCTGCCGGTAAGGCCAGACGTTACTTTCTCGTTCACAGTGTCGGGCGATAAAACGTCTGTGTGGCGCACGGTTATACTAATCAAACCGTTCTTTTTGAAGGCTTCTGAGTTCAGATCGGAAGCAGTAAAGTCGTTGGAGCGTGTGTACGCGTTGAAGTAGGGAAGGAGGCTGGAGTATTGAGGACCGGTTGTGTCGACCTTGGACCACACCGTAAAGTGGAACTTGAAATCACTGGGTAAGTCAGGGGGAATCGCGCAGCCAGGCCAGCAAACTGGAGGGGTTTTTTCGGGAGGGGTTGTTACCGTGCTACAAAAACGGTGAAACCACAAGACCTTCTGTTGACCGTTAGAAGCGTAATTCAACAAAAGCGTAAAGACGCCATTCTGGTTGTTAGTGCATTTTCCTGCCAGCGATTTATCGAAGCCGTCTGGAAGCGGGATGACTCGAAGCGCGTTGTTCGAAGCATCCGCCCGAATAGTGATTGGTGTGGGGCTAACAACAACGTCGGGCGTTGTAGTCTGTGTTCCTTGAGGGTGGAATTGGACTTGAACGGTCGCCGCTTGACCTACCGCCAAGTCGGTTGCGGGAAGGGGTAGGAGGTAGGCTGCCGAGGCGCTCAGCGCGAACATGCCGAGGAAGGCGAAAACTGCGAAAAGTCTGGTTGCGTTCATTGCTATCACCTACTTAAAGCCCGAGGGTAGACCCAAAATCCAGCCCTGAGAATTCCCGGAAACATCTCCAGTATTCGGCGAAACTAGATTCTGGCCTGTCGTTTTTTGGTTTGCTGGGGGAGCGGCAGCAGGCGCAGTTCCGCTTGGTAAGCTAGTAGCGACCACGGCGGAACGCGTGTAGTCCACTTCCGTATTCTTGGCGTCAAGACCGACCGCAGTAATGGCGAACACGCCGCTTTCGCTCGGCACGCCCGCAGGGATGTTGAAGGTTTCTTGGAGCGTAGCGGTTCCCTTATCTGAGAAACGGTAATCTTTTGCTTGAGGCGTAATGAGGCCGTTCTTTAGCGGCACCTGATTGTCATAGTGATACGCGTCGCGTTCGGCTTCAAAGAGGTCGTCGGACGCAACGAGGTTGGGGAGGAGGTAGACGCGCACGCGAGCAGCCGGTAGGCGGGTGTTGGCGTCGTTAAGCGTCGCGGAACAAACGAGTTGGCGACTTCCCCCGGCGTCGTTTAAGGTGCATTGCGCGTTGTTGATGCCGATGGGTTGCGTGGCGCCGACGGCTTTACCGAAGTTGACGATTACCGTCCAGTGCGGTTCAAGGTCGTTGAGTGGCCGAATGTGGAGCGTGACGGCACGATTATCGGTTTGAGTCTGAATGCTGACCGTGACTTTGCCGTCCGCGTCCGTCTTGACGTCGAGCGTTCCACTCGAAGACGACTCGCCGCCTTGTTCTTGAAGCGTCACGTCGCGTTCGTTCACACTAAAGTGCAGAACGACGCCACCCTCAGCCTTCCCGTTATGCTTGTACGTGAAGCTGTACGTGCACGGTTGACCGACTCGGCAAGCAATTGACTTATCGCCAACGAATTCTGTCTGCGTTAACGCTCCCGCGGTGTCGAATTCGACGGGGAGCAGGTAATAGGTGCTTGGGGTTTGGGGTTGGGTGAGGCGGAGGTAGTAGTGTTTTTCGCCGAGTTTGGTGACGTAGTCGTCCGTTAACTGGGCGTGCGTGAAAGTGGCTTTAACGGGAGCGGGCGTGGAAGCCGTGTTGACGCTTACGCTCGCAATCACGTCGCCGGCGTAGTCGTTGGCGCGGTAGCGTTGCTGTTGGACTTGGTACTCGACATCCTTAATGCTGACCACATCACTAAACGTGAAGAGGCGGGGGTCGCCGCGCTGACCGTTCGGCAAAGTCAAGTAGTCGAGTTCACCTTTGCCTTGTAAGTCGCTCCCAACAAGGACGACGCGAATGACTAAGCGTTGCGCGAGGACGGGGTTGAAGACGCCTTGATAATACGCTTGCCCGCCGTACCCGCACCACGGGCACTGCTGCGGGTTGAAGCCGGCGGGGTAGTTGAAGCCGCCGAACTGGGAGTATTGCTGTTGTTGGAGTTGTTGCGTTAAGTCGGGAGTGGGTTGGATGACGATGTTCTTTTCGATGATGTTGCCGCTCTCGGTGGTTAAGCGGAGTTTGCCGCGTAAGGGGAATTGGAGGCGCGCTTGGTTGTACGCGTTGTAGTTCGGGTTCGAGTAAAGATAGTTCTGGTTGTACGGACTGTTGTACGGCTGCATCCAAGGCTGCATGCCGGGGAGTGCGCCGCCCGCGCACTGCGGTGGAACACCCAAGTTATACCCGTACGGGGATTGACCCGAGTACACGAAGCCGTTGGCTTGATAGTACCCCGCCCCGGAGGGGAAGTTGTAGCCCGCATTAATGTTGATGCCGGCTTGCTGCTGCTCGAGGCAGTACGCGTAGTATTGTTGTTGTTGCTGCTGCAAATAGTACGGGTTTTGGTAGTTGCCGTAGCCGGGGATGCCGGCGCCCATAAAGCCGCCGGGAACGTTGCCGTACATCCCCGCGTAACTCGAACCCACGCCGTTGAAGTAGGGTTGGTAGTTGGGGTTCGTGTTTTGGAGGAGTTGCGTGACTTCCGGCACGTTGGCGCTGAGCGTAATGGTTTGGTGCTTGGCGTCAATGTTGACGGTGACGCGCTCCGTGACTTGGGTGCCGCGCACTTCGTAGGACACGATTTTTTCGCCGACTCCACTGGTGGTGTACGTGAGTTGGTCGCTCGTCCCACTTGAATCCACTTGTAAGACGAT
>JBBILJ010000011.1:2991-20478 GCA_037444945.1 Microcaldota archaeon
GGAGGGGGAGCAAGCCCTGCGTCGGGAGAATCGGCGGGTTGGGTCCCTGCACGTTCACGCTCACCGGCACGTCAATTTCGCTCGTGAATTTCGCGTTCGCGGTGCCTTTGAAGTGAATAAAGCAGTCCGCGACCGCCGTCACGTTCACCGCCACGCTCACCGTGAACGTCGTCGTGCTGGAGGACCTGATTTTCGCGCTCGCCGGAAACACTTTCAACGTCGAGGCGGGTGCGCCGGCGCACATCACGGCCGCCGAGGCTTGAATGTTTTCCGTCAACAAGTTCGCGAGTTGAATGGTTTTGCGGTCCGCGCTATTCACGGAACTCCCCGTAAAAGGCTCCAACGCTTGAGGAGAGGCTTCAATGAAGTCGTCACTCGCCACTTCAATATCGCAGCGATCCACTTTCTTGTAGTCCGGCTGGTACACGCGCACGCCGATGCGGCCCGTGCTCGTCGGATTCACGTTTAAGACATACTCGCCGTCCGTGCCGTCGCTGGAGGTGACGTCGCGGTTATTCAAGGGTTGCCGCTCGCAGTCGTACAAGCGCACGGTCGCGTCATTGACGGGGCGGCCGAGGGAGTCGGTGACGGTGACGTGAATCGGCGTCGTCAAGCCCGCCACCACCCTCGTCGGGATTTCCGTGACTTTGAGGGTTTGCGAGCCCGTGACGCTCGCGTACGTCGAAAGCGAAGCCGTGGAGCCGTCATCCAACGTGACGGTAATCGAGATTGGAGCGTGCTCGCCGACTTTGATGGCGAGCCCAGTCGCGTCGCCGATGAATTTGACGCCCGGCGTGCTGCTCACCGTGAAGGATTTCGCGTTCTCTCCTCCTCTTGGCGCGTTGCTGGACGCGAAAAACAAGGAAGTCGGCGCGTGGGCGAACGACGTTCGGGTTTCGGGCGTGAAGGATTGAAACTCGGCGTTCGGGCTGCTGAACGTTAATTGCGTGATTTTCTTATCCGTCAACAAGTCGAGGTGGACTTTGAAGGTGGAGCCGAGCGCGATGTTCAAGCCGGCGGGAGCGCGCTCTCCATCCGCGTTAATTAGAGAGATGCGCGAGCAAAAACCGGTGTCGTCGCAGGGGAGCGAGTCTTTCGAGATTGGGACTTTCGCGGTTTTCACTTGTGCACTGCACGTGCCGCTGGGTTGCAGCGTCTCCCCGTTCTGGATGCGAGTGAGGAGCACGTTAAGCGTGGCCGTGTCTTGGGGGTAGAGAGCGGGAACGCCGTTTTTGAGTAGAAAAGCGCGGTAATTAATGGGAATCGAGTCGCTCGGCGTGGCCGTGGTGGCGACTTTGACGCGCACGCTGTACTCTTGCGTGCCCGTAAACCCACGCGGCGAGTTGAATTGTACCCACTTGGTGAGAGTCGCGGTGTCCGTTGAAGCTTTATCACTCGCACACGAGTCAGCCGTGTAGGTGGAAGAGAAGTCGACCGTCGCGCCGCCCTGCCAGTCAAGAATAGCGGCGACGTCTTGGTCCGCCGACGCGCGGTCCCCCACGCGCACGTAAAGCGCGCTCGCGTCCGCACTCGTCGGAACGTTGAGAGAGAAACGTGCGGTATAGGTTTCACCCGCGGAAACCTGCGCGACGCGCTGTCCCTTCGAGTCAAAAAAGCCGAGAAACGACGCACTAATCGAGCCGAGCGAAGACGGGTAGAGGGAGTACGTCTTCTTAGCGGACTTGCCGGCGGCGAGCGTGAACTCCTGCGCGTTGTAAGCCTGGTAGCCCGCCTCCTCGATTTTAAGCTTAAGCGACACTTCGGCGGGGAGTTGGTCGAGCCGACAGTCACCCCGCGCGCTCGTCACGCACGAACCAACCGCCACGTCTTGCGAAAGAGCGGAAACCCGCGCACCCACAACCACATCATTCGTGATGAGGTCGTGCACCGTGACGCGCAGCGAGGCCGGGTTGGGTTTAAGGGTGAGGGCGAGCGCATTCGTGTCGCCAATCGTGAGGAGGTCCGAGCGCCCCGACGCCAAATCCGTGACCGCACTCGCGTAAAGCGTGAGCGGTGAGCCGGCGAGAGTGCGGGGAACATTAAACGTCGCGGTGCCGTCCGCTCCCGTCGTCTGGTCCGGCAAACCCAACGGGAGACCATTGCCGTTATAGAGCGTGACGCTCACGCCCGGCTGCACGTTACCTGCTTTATCGACGGTAACGGTGAGGGGCGCGCTGTTCGCAGCGCTCTGCGAATCGAGAAGGAGCGTGAGGGTTTTGCCGCTCGAAGCTTGAACGCCGCGCGGTTGGTACCCGTCCTTATACGCCGTCGCGTACAACGCGACGCCCTTGGCGGCGTTAAACGTGACGCGACCCGCCGCATCCGTCGTGCCTTGGTCAACGGAGCGGAGGGATTCGCGTGTGTAGAGCGTGACGAGGGCGCCCGCGACGGGGAGGTTCGTCGAGCCCGAGCGGTCGAGGACGGTCACGATGAGTTGGTTCGCGTTCGCCGACGCCGCTTTTTGCAGCGTCACGGAGTACGTTTGCCCGTCCGAGTCAAACGAAACGGCTGAATCCGAAACAAACGGCGCGAAACCGCTCATGGAAACGGAAACAAAGAAGGTGGCCCCGATGGCGACGTTGTCAAACATCGCGAGACCGTTACTCGTTTTCGCGGCGCGCAGCGTGGAACCCGTTTTCTTGTCTTGCAGCGAGACAGTGGCGCCATCAACCGGCGCGCTGTCCGCCACCACGCTCACCGAAAACGAACCTTTCCGGGGCGTGGAAGGCTGCGTGGAGCTCGTCGGGGTGAGGCGAATCGTGATGCCGCTCGAGAGTTCGGCGGCCGTGTAGGTGGCGTGGTAATTCTCGTAGTTGTGGTCCGTTACGCTCACGGTCGCTCGGTCGGGAATAGCGGCAAGACCCGCGAACTGAACTGCGCCGTCCGAGCCCGTGAACTGCGAGCGCGTGGAGCCATCGGGAAGCGCGAGGTCGACGGCCACTAAATCAAGCGAGGCGCCCGAGCTCTGGTCCTTCACCGTGACGGTGACAATCTTGGTGAGTGCGGGAGTCGCTTGCGCGCTTTCAAGCGATACGACTGGCGTTTTGCCCGTCGTCACGTCAATGGTTTTCGGCAAATAATTTGTCGCCGTGATGGCGGCTTGAAGCGTTTTTCCTGTTACCGCGCTTTTCGCGACTTGGAGGCTGACATCGCCCGCGGCCGTGGAGGTCGCGCTCCTGACTTTGACGCCGTCCGCGAGCAAATCCACACTGGCACCCGCAATGGGCGCACCACTCGCGTCCTTAACCAAGAGATGGACCGTGACATTGGATTCAGTGCCCGGCAAGCCTCCGGCTAAGAGCAAATAACCGCCCACGACGAGAAGAACAATCACGAGGGGGACGAGCACCGCGGGAGCGGGAACGCCTCGGTCCTCCAGCGACTCGATGAACGAGTCGTATTTTTCCTTGAGTTGGACAAGGAAACTTTCGTCGTTAGCCATACTCCAAGCAAGGCTGGGGCTGGTTAAAAAAGGTTGCCCGCGGCGCCCTTTGAAACCCGAAAAAAAGGCGGCGTTGGCGGGGCGAAAAAAGGCTCGTTGAGCGCGTGCAAAGCGGGAGACTTAGGGCGCGTCCGCGGACTCCGCGGCCGGCTCGGCGGCGTGCGCGACCGCGGGCGGTTGCGGCGGCATCGGGCCCGTCAACTCGAGCACGAGCTCCATGGTGGAGACTTTGCTCATTTCGCCGCTCGCGGAGGGGAGTTCATCCGTACCGAACGCGACGCTCTTCATCCCCACGTTTTGCAAAAAGCGGTTCTTCACAATTTGATACACGTCAACGGCGCGCGAAATCGAGTGCCCGCGCGCCTTGAGCACGACTTCCCGCGCTCCCTCGCGAAACTGCGTCACGACGGCGAGCACGTACGCCATCGCGTTCTTGTGCCCCACATAAATCGAGTGGTCGTTCGGGTCGCGCGGCGGCATCGGCGCACTCGAGCGCTCGCGCGGCGCATTCGTGGGGCGCTGAAACGGGGCTTTACGGAGGCGCTCGCGCGGAATCAACTCGTCCGCGCCCTCCTCGTCCCCGTCATCGTAATCTTGAAAACGCTCGTCGGGCGGCGCGGTGGAATCGTTCGGCATGAGTCAGTCAACTAAGATGAATCTAGAACGACCGAGGTTTAAATGCCCAATTGTTCGTCGAGCGGCGGATTCGAAAAATAGACGCGAACCTTGAACACGGGATCCATTAACTCAATCAGTTCCATTCGCGGCCGCTTGATGAGCCTAAAACCAGGCTTGCTTAGATGCAGCGACTTGAACCGCGCGTAGTCCGCCACAGTGAAATCCGCATCGCCCCGCTCCGGCCGCGTCGAGTCAGGCTTGCGAATCTTGAGCAAACGTAAAACGCCGGCCGCCGTGGCGATGGGAGCGATGTGAAAAAGAGGGCCCGTGGGCGTCTGCTCGACAACTCGGCCAAGTTGATTCGCCGCTGCAAGGAGCGACTCGTACTCGTCCTCGCTTTGCGAAAAAACCGCCGCGTAATTCGCTCGCGCTTCGCGTTCGTTTGTGTGAGCGTCGCGAAGTTTGGCGGCCTGCGCGACGATTTCGCGCACCAACCGAGCTAACTCCTCCGAATTCATGCGACCAACATCAACGTCAACCCGTTAAAGCCTTGCGAACCGCGCGCCCGCTTCACTCATACGCACACCGCGCAAAACGAGGCGCTTGGCGCCGTCACGCTCCGCGGGCTCAAGGCGCTGCAACTTGTGTTCCGTTTGCTTGAGCTTATTTTGGTAGTGCCGCCACGCGTTGAGGGCAGCGGCGAGGGCGTCGCGCTCGTGCGCGTTTCCCACCTTCGCGTCGAAGCGCGCCGCGGCGCCGTGCTTCTCAAGCAGCGTGAGCGAGCGCTTGGGAGTGTAGAGTTTCGCGGCAAAAGAAGCACGCAAGCGGTGCGCGAGCTTGGAGGCGCGCGCTGTGTCGCACGCCACGATGCTGGGAGAGGGAAAGCCGGCGAGACGCGCGAGCAAGTCGCGCTCCCCCCAGTTCTTGCGGCTCTCGACGGCGACGAGGCGACCCTGGAGGTCGAGGACGGCGAACGCCGTCGTGGTTCCCGCGTCGCCGCCGAGAATGATGAGTCACGCACCCCAAAAAAACTTTTTTTAAGAGGGCTTTAAAAGTTTGGAGTCGCCGCCCTCCCCCTGCTCGTGCTCACGGTTTAGAGAAAAGAAAAAGGGGTGAAGGGTGCGCGTTAGCCCTTCGTGCCTTTGAGGTAAATAATGGTGTTCAGCAAGAGCGTGCGCGAGGCGGTGCCGGGGTCGAAGGCGAAGTAAATGACTTTGCCGCCGATGAGGCTGCCGGACTCGAGAATAGCGAACTTGGCGGGGTTGGTGGCCGCGGAGCCGCCCTCGTCAAGGCGCGCAAGCTGCTGACTGTTCGCCTTGGGGTACACTTCCGTTAGGTAACCGCCGAACTGGAAGTTCTTCACGCCGCTGAAAATCGGGTGGTCAATGGCAATGATGCGAAGCGTGCCTTGCGAGTAGTACGTGTTAATGGGTTCCTTCACCTTCGTGACGCCGCACGTCGTCGCGGGCATCACGTCGCCCAGCAAACCAATCCCGATATCCCAGCCGCACGCGGCCGGATCCTCTTGAATCTTAGTGCAAGCGTCGCCGACCGCGATGAGTTTGCCGCCACCTTTGACTTTGTCGGAGATGGTGAGGCGCGCGGCGCGGTCACAGAATTGTTCGCCCTGCATGAAAACGACGTCAAACTGGTTGAGCACGCCCGGTGTGAGTGAGTTTTGAGGAATGTCGCCCGCGTACAGAATACCAGCCGCCGTCGCTTCCTCACTGGTGAGTTGCGCCGTGAGTTCGGGGGACGCGTGTCCCACCACGATGACTTTAATCGTTGAAGCGGGGAAGAGGCCGCCGATGACGGGCACGCTACGCAAGTCGACGAGACCGACTTTGCCCGCGATGAAGATGGCGAGGATGGCAATGAGGATGAGAGGAATCGCGCTCTCAAAGTAAGCCTTGCGCTCCCCCCCTTCGTAATTACCAGCCGGCGCGTAACCCATTTCGAATCACCTTGAACGGAAACCACTGCGTGCGAACGACGATACGCTGCAAGTAGTTCGAGAAAGCTTGTTTATAAAGATTGTTGGTTGGTTGCCGCTGGACGCAAGCCCGGCCGCGCGGCGATAAGACGAGAAAAAAGAGCGGCGCTGGGAGACGGGAGCCTCGGGAGAGTGAGTGCCGCGGGAAAAAGCGCGAGACCGGGCTTTTTTCAGCTGCCGACGTGGAGAAACTGCAGCAAGAGCTCGAGGACGATGACGCCGGCGCCGAAGAGGACGACGAGTTCAGGCGAGATTTGCACCGCACTCGCGTTCACGTCAGAGTAACGCATCAGGCCCGTGCTGCTGCCCGGCATCGAGATAGGGTCGCTAGCCATGGAGAGAGTTAGGTCGGGAGAGGATTAAAAACCCTCCCCGCCCACAAAGCCTTCGCTCAAAACGCTCGTCAAAAAAAAAGCGCTCGTTGAAATCACTATGGCGTACGCCCCTTACCCGCCCGTGCAGGAAAAGACGGATTTCCGAAAGGAGATTCCGCACCTCATCGTACTCGTCATCCTCGTCGTCGTGCTCCTCTTCACGGCGACGAAGTTTAAGTGGGTGCACTGCTCGCAAGTTCCAGGGTGGTGCAGCGCGTACTGCTCGCTCTCGGGAAACAGCAAGGTCGCCATCATCACGAACAGCAGCACGGACAACGCGACCGCGGCCGGCAACCCGCAAGCGTTGAGCAACATTTTGCAGAACACGCGGCCCTCCACGATTGTGGCGACCTTCCCGCATTCGGAGCTGAGCATCGGTCTCGTGAAGAGTTACGACCTCATCGTTCTCGACGGTTTTAAGGACATCACGGTCGGGGAAGCGGACGCGGTGAAGCAGTACATCGCGCAGGGCGGCAGCGTGCTCTGGATCGCGGACGCGGCCTCGCGCCGCGTGCTGAGTGAAGGCGACCTCGCGGACGCGCTGCAGAAAAACCTCACGCGCCCCTACTATTACGAGAACCTCCTCAACACGACGAACAAGACGCTGGGTTTCGGCGACGACCTCTCGCGCTTGCTGCGCGTCTCTTATCTCTCGACGCAGCCCGCCGCGTCCGTCGACCTTAAACTCGTCGCGCGCGACCACTTAATCGCGAGCGGTGTGCGACCCTTGCAAACCCTCCCGCCCGTGCCGTACACGATTGTGGACGACCTCGCGGGCGCCACCAAGATCGCGGTCTTTCAAATCGGCGGCAAGGAGTACCCCGCGATTATGGAGAGCCGAATGGGGGGGAGCCTGGTTTACGTCGCGTTCCCACTTGAACTGAGCGTGCTGCAAGACGGCACCGGCGGCACGCTCCTCAACAACATTTTCGACTACCTCGTGTCGTGCTGAAACGCATGACTCACGCTACCCCCAAGTCTGGCCGCGTCTTCCACGTTACTCCGCTTTCACGATTGCAGAGCATTTTTGAATCGAACGCCGTGCTCGCGCCCCGCGCACAACTCCTCACCCAATATCCCTTGAACGGTCGCCGCAAACTCTTCGTGCACGACTTACAGCCTAAAATCAACCTCGCCAAAATCAACAAGCGCCGCAACCCGGAAGCGACGAGCGAGGTGGAACGCCTCACGCACGTCTTTTTCTTCCACGAACTGCCCCGCGCGAGAACGTATGCGGAAGGCCACGTCGAGCGGCCCGCCGTCGTCCTCGAGTTCGACGCGCCCCGCCAAGCGGAGGGAACCAGCACGCCACTGCACTTGCGCCTCAACACGTTGCGCGCGATTCACGCCTATCCCGCGCTCGCCTATTTTGCGCGCCGCCTCCTCAAAGAGCATCAAAAAAACAAGCCGTTTTTGGCGCGCGTCGAAGTCAAAACATTTCACAAGTAGAGAGAATTTAGGCGGCCGGGAGTCAGGCGGTCTTCTCGCGCTCCGCCCACTGCTTTTCAATGTCTTCGCGCTTGCCCCACTCGATGTGTACGCTCGCCTTCACGCCTTTCGCTTGGAGGAGGGCGGCGAGGCGTTCGGCGCGCCCCCGCATGCGTTCGAGGTAGTCGTCGACGCGGCCGGATTGGAGGGCGGGGTCCACGACGACGACGAGCGCGGCTTCCGCCCCGCCGTAATACTCGATTTCCGTCGTGGAAGCGTTCTCGTCGCTGAGGAAGAAAGAAGTGGGGAGCGAGGGGGTCGTCATTGCGTGTTCGCCAACGCGAGTTTCGTGAAGCGGTAAAGGCGCTCCACGTGAAGGGCGAGCGCGTCGTATTCAGTTTGCGTGAAGGGGCGAGACTCGTACTCGACGGCGTTCTTCGCCGCCACGATGGCGAGGAGGTGCCGCGCCGCTTCCTCGGCTCCGGGGAGGCGGGTTTGAAGGAGGAGGTCGGCGGCTTCGGCGTGCCGCTCGCCGCGCGAGCGCTTGCCGAGCGCCCGAACCGTCAGCGCGTCCGTGCACGAAATCGCGCAGTGGACGCCGGCGAGGGCGGCCGCGTTCCAGCGACGCTTCGCCGCGGCGTCGCGCATCGTTTCGTAGAATTCGCCGGCTTTGTTCGCGTAGTCGGCGGCGCGGTGCTTGTCGATTTCCTCAACGCGCATGGCGTTCACCCATCAGGATGCGCCCCTCTCGCTCGAGGCGCTGGACGAGGGGGGTTTTCCGTTTTTTCTTGAATTCGGCGAGAGTGTAAATGAGGGGGGAGACGGCGGCGCCGTAGCGCTGCAGAAGCGAGTGGTTCAGCGCCGCAACGGCGGCAAGCACGCGTTCCTTGTCCTCCTCGCGGGGGACGACGAAAAGCACGTCCACGTCGCTTCCGGGCGCCTCCTCGCCGCGCGTCACGGAACCGAAGAGGACGGCGCGCCGCACGGGGAGGCCGGTGAGCGCGGAGCGGATTTCTTTTTCGAGGGCGGCGGGCGACGGCGCGAGGAGGGCGCGCAGAGCGGGGAGCGCGGCGTGGGACGCGTTGAGCGTCCACGCGTCGGTGCGGCCCACCCTCGCGCGGGAAACGAGGCCGGCGTCGTCCAGTTGGGAAAGAATGAGGAGGGCGCCGCGGGGGGAAACGCGCGCGAGTCGGGCGACGGCGCGGCTGGACAAAAGTTCGGCGGGCGGCGCTTGGAGGAGGGCGGCGAGGACGGCGGCGCGCGCGGGGCTGCCGAGGAGTGCGGCGGCGGGCGAACGGAAAGGCATGAATACTCTAGTATTCGTATGAATACTTTTGTATAAAAAGGTTTCCGCTCCGAGCGTCGCGACCCCGCGGGAAACGTGGACGAGGACTCGGGCGGGGTTTTCGCGGGCGCGGAGTTCGCGTCCCTCGAAGGACACGTTGAACACAGAGCGCGGAACTAAATGAGTTTGAAGAGTCCCTTGCGTTTTTCAATGACGTCCCCGGCATCCTTCATGACTTGCAGAACCGCAATAACGGCGGGCTCGGGGAGTTTGAGTTGGGTGGCGAGCTCCGCAGGGGACGCGTCGCCTTGCTTAAGAAGAGGAAGCAGAAGCGCAGAGAGTTTGGCGTGAAAAGCGGACGTCACGATGTAAAACTTTTTGTCGAACGCGCGCACACCAATGACGTCACCGCTCTTGATGTCGCGCTCGAGGGCTTGCGAGAGCACACGCGCTTGCGCCTCATTATCCACCACCAAAAACCCGTCACGCTCCAGAGCCTTGCGTTCGCTAGCCCCCATGGCGCCACCGAAACCAGGAGCCGGAACAGGAGAGGAATGAGAAGGAATGGGGGCGTTGGGCGAAGAGGGCGGCGCGAGGGCGGGCGAGGTTTTCTTGAGGAGTTCAAGAAGCGCGCTGCGCTTGAGTTTTTCTTTGAGTTTCGATTCACTCACAAGAATGAAGACGCCGGGCTCGAGCTCGAGGAACTCAAACTCATCGTTCTCCGTCACGCTCGATGACTTGCGTGCTTTTTCGGGTAGCACGATGGCGAGCGAGTCGCCGTGCTTGAAAAACCGCATGACGCAAGGAGTGGGCGCCGTGAATTATTAACCCGACGCCCAAAGCCGCGAGGGTTTCGTGTGAATTACCCAAGGCGTTAGCCCGAGGCTTCCTGCTTCAATGACGAGTCTACTGACTCATCTCCGCAGGCGTTACTTTCCGTCATTCCAACGGTAGTTTATTGACCAGAATAAAACCTCGATATAAAAAGCGAAAGGGGGTAGGCTGCCAGTGCCAACCAAAAACCTAAACCGCTTGAGATTTCACGGCAGTAGCAGCGTATTAAATGAAGGCGCGCGTTAGGCTTTCCATGGGCATTTGGGACGCGCTGCTCGGCTCCTCCAAGCGCAAGGCAGCAGTGCATGAGTTGAAGTGGAAGCTACCCGAAGCGCGCTTGAGTGTGCCCGTGGCGGACGCGAACGGGACCGTCGCGAAACTCAAAAAACTCGGCGCCAAGTACCTCGGCGGCGGGAGTTTTCATGAAGTGGTTCACGCCAAGCAGTTCGGGGAAGGCGTGTACGGATACTTTCTGGTTCGCACGGACCCGCGCACCGAAAAAGAAAGCCTCGTGTTCGAGGGCTACATGCTCGACGAAGAAGATAAACTCAACCTCAGTGTGGAGTCGGGCTTTCAAATCATGAATAACCTCAAGAGCTTGGGGTATGAGGAAGCGTTCGAGCGCGAACTCACCGCGTGGACGCTCTCCTGGAAAGGGTTGGCAGCGAACGTCTTTCAAGTCAAGGGTTTCGGGAGTTTCCTCGAAGTCGCGCTTCCCGCCACCAAGTTCCAAAACGCGCGCGACCTCAACCAAAAAACCGCGCTCGACTTAATCAAAAAACTCGGTCTGCGGGAAGACTACGTCCTCCCCACCGACGTCATCACGCTCCAATACACCGCTCAACAACAAGAACAAGGCGGCGCCGAAAACACAAAACTAACGTCTAGCACTCCAACCAAGCCCTTCGCGCTCGGCTCGACGGACGTTGAAAACGAGAAACCGAAAGGCGCGAGCCGGGAACTTCAAGAAGTCCGCCTCGAAGACGCCGAACCCGAAAGCGTCAAAGACGAAAAACCCGCGAAAGGAAAAGGAAAAAACTTGTTCTAAAAAAGGAGTTACTGGACGCCCACCAAACGCGAAAGCGTTAAGCAGCGTAGTCCGTCGAGTAAATGGATCCATTCGCGTAGTACGCGACGAACGCTCGACACACGTACGAATTGTTGACGGCGACACCGCAATCATACACCGCTACGCGCACGGGCGTCGTCCCCGCGAAGTCATCCACATACCCCTTGAATTGATAGTACCCGTTGGAGGCGTTCGTGAAGTTGGTCACCAACGCGCTGAAGAGAGTCGAACTCATTTGCAAGGGGGCTTGACACTTCTGCGTTCCAACGTTACACGCTAACCCTGCCGAGCAACCGCAATCTTGGCAACAGTTTTGATTCGCACGCTCCAACGTTGTACACGTCCCGTCCCTGCAGAACTCTTTGGGTTGGCAGACGCCGTGCGCGTCACAGTAACTCCCGTTCGCACACCCACAATCGGAGGGACATGACGCGCAATCCTCGCCCGACTCGCACACGCCATTCCCGCAGCCAGACGGCGGAAGTGACGTGAGGGGGGTTAACGTGTACGTTCGATTACCTTGCGTAACAAACACGAGACTGGAGGAAATCGATGGGGAAGCAAAAACGGTCGTAGGCGAAGCGGTTGGCGAAACGGAAACACTTGGAACAAGGGACGGCGTAGGAGTGAGAGAAGACAAAGGCATCAGCGAGGGTTGACGTGAGGGCGGGCTCGTCACAAAAAAATAGGCGAGAACGATGAGGAGCAAACCCGCCACAATAATGAGAACGGCTTGCTGAAAGGATTGATCAGAACGGTTCGCCATGTTTTCACGACAATTGCTTGACGATTTGGTTAACGCGTTGATCCACGCCGACCGGAAGTTCAAGGCGAAGGGTGGGGTCGCCGACAAGAGCATACATGTGGCTAGAGACGCGAAGGAAACTACTCCACGCGTGTTTTTCGGCGACAGAAAAGTCTTGTGAACTCGCAAGCTGCGTCTTCAAACCTTCACTCAGTTCCGCTCGCGCAACCGCAAAGGCATCTCCGACGCGGGGCGTTTCAGACGTCTGATTGAGAAAAACAAGCGTGACGAGATTCGAGTACGTCGTCAAGACGCTGCGCGTGAATCCCACATACGCCGTCCCACCGTTACTTAGAGCGTACGCGGGAAGGGACTGCGTGGAAAGCAGCGTTTTTTGGTCGGAGAGTTCCTTGCCCACCATGTTTTCATCCAAGGCAGCGGAGTAACACGCTCTCGCGTAAGTGACTGCCGGCGCTCCCAACACGTCCTGCGGGTAATAATCGTACGCCTTGCGCTGGGATGTGACGGCGACAAACGAAAAACCCGTACCGTGCGAAGAAACCAGATGGAAGTTGTTGGAGCCGAGAATGGCGCGAAAGTCATCGCGCGCGGGGCACGCGCCGAAGCCCGCGAGAGCACCAGCAGCTTGGCTGCAGTAGGGCGGCATTTCCACGCAACGGCGGGGCAGTTGGGCGTAGCAGTCAGAGAGAGATTGACTGTAGACCACCAACGGTACCCAGTCTGAAAAATTCTTGAGGATGCATGTTTCCTGTTTCGCTTCGCTCGGATTCTGCGTGGGGCCGCCGCACGGGTCCGCGACGATGAGGGGATTCGACACCGACCGAGTCTCAGCGGCATCACGTAAAAAGGCGCGACCCTCCCCACTCGATAAGTCGAACGGAACGCGCGAGGTAATCGCCGTCACGCCGCGAGGGAGGTAGAGGGAGTCATCCTGAATGCGGCCGTCACTCGAACTCGAATACGCGTTCCTGCCGCCTTCGAGACCGACATCGGGGTAGTACTGCAAGGGAATAGCGTTCGGACCGCGCGTCGGGGCGAAGAGCAGCACGTAGCGCGGTTGGGCGAGTTGGGTTTCCTTTTGAACCAGCGCGCGATCCACGACCGCCGCCGCAAAGTTCGCGGGTTCTTGCGTGGAAACAGTGGTTTGGTACGAGTTGTGCAGGTCAACAATGCGCGCACTTAGGCCGTCTTTCGCAAGGGCGTCAACATACTGCAGAGGTGGATACGTTTGTTCGAGAGGACCATGGTCGAACCCGGTTGAAGCGGAGTCCGTCGCGAGGAGAAGCAGGTCGCTCTTGCATGAGGCTTGCAAGGGAATGCCGAGTTCGACGCCTGGCACGGAAGGATTTTGGACGAGAAGTGTGGTTTGTCCGCAAACGGG
Organism: Microcaldota archaeon; assembly: GCA_037444945.1. Classification (GTDB taxonomy): domain Archaea; phylum Micrarchaeota; class Micrarchaeia; order Norongarragalinales; family JBBILJ01; genus JBBILJ01. Next base: position 16,182 of record JBBILJ010000011.1, read on the forward strand.
GCACGCGCGGTCGTACTTTACGACGAGATTGCCGTCCGCATCGGTCTTCGAAGCGTCAAAGCAGAACTGAAAGCGGTCGTCCGAAAAACGACCAAGCGTTTGCGCGAAACCAAACGAATACGTCCGCCCCCCTAGCGTGACGAGGGGCCGCTCGATGGTTTGAACCGAGTGGAGGCTCGTGAAGACGTACGGTACCGGGAACTGGACGAGTTTAGCCCCCGCAGCGAGTGACGGAGCGGGTGCAGCAGTGAGCGCCAGAGAGAAGAGTGTGACGAGCGAAAAGAGGGTAAAGATAAGGACGGGGGCGCGCATACAGAAATGAAGAGCGCGACGGAAATAAAAAAGCAGAGGTGGAGGGGTTTAGGGTGTGTCGGGCACGTTTTCAAACAAGGCGTAGACGTGTTGGGCGCGCTGGCGTAATTCCTCGCTCTCGACGAGGACGACGATGCCGCGCTCCGGTTGGCCGTAACAGATGCGCGTGCCGTTCGGCGCAAACAATAAGGAGGGGAGGACGGCCAAGTCGTCTTCGCCCTCAATGAGGAAGAGGGTAGGGCGGGGGTGCTCGAAAAAGGCGCGAACGGCGTCTTCAAGTTCGCGCGTAATTGTGCCGGGCGGGTTGCGGATTTTTTTGGCGCCGCTCGCGCTGAACGGTTGGAGGGCGGCGAGTTTGTCGGCGGTGAGGGCTTGGCGTTTTTCGCGGTAGTCAATAATGGCAAGATCCGGGCGAATCCCGCACCGCAGCAGTTCAAACACGGTGGCGTCACCGACGGCTACAATGAGGTACCCGTCCTGGCGGAGTTCAAGGCACGCGTCGGCCGTCGAGTACACGGCGCCCCACGGCTCGGCGAAGGTGGAGCGCAAAAAGGATGGGAGGCGTTTCACGAATTCGTTGACCCGCGGAGCAGCAAAGAGCGGAACGCGAGACTTAAAGGAAGAAAAAGATTGAGGGGCGAGGGAAAGCAAGGCCACCGAAAGGGGGGGAGGGCTTACTCTTCCTCTTGGTCGAAGTCTTCCTCGTCGGAGTCTTCGTCCCACTCTTCCTCTTCGTCCTCGTCCCACTCTTCCTCTTCTTCATCCTTCTTGGGGAGGGGTTGGGGGAAAACCATTGATTTAAGGCACCTTTTTGGCAGTGCCCGCCCGCGCTTTACGCGAATGGGCGGGAGGGTTGAATCGAGGCACGATTATCCCACTGGCTATTTAAATACTTTGCGAGTGCGACGAGGTCTTTTTAGGCGGCGCCCGAGGGGGGTTAGGCGAAACCGTTTTGACGCAAAAAGCGCAGGCTCTTCTCGGACGGCAGGGAAGGCAGCCAACGCACGAGGTCGCTCTCCCCGCTCTGCAGGCGCTTGAGCAAGTGAGCAGGGGTTTTGTTGCGCGTCACGTCGAGTTGAACGACCTTGGCTTTCGGGTAGTTTTCGAGCGAGCGCACAAGGCAGTAATCCAAAAGTTCGGCCCACGCATTCTCCGCGATTTTCTTTTCAGTGTACCCGCGGTGCCGCATGCGGTCCACGAGCAGCGAGGGGCGCGCGCGCAACACGACGAGCTTATCACAAGGCAGGTTGAACTCGCACGCGAGATGCCCCTCCGCCACGAAGCGCTTCCTCTTTTTCAAATAAGCGGAAAGGGAGCGCGCCAAGGGGCGGAGTTTCGCGGTTTTTTCTTTTTCGCTCCCCACGCGCTGAAGGAGTTTGTGCTTCTCAGCGTACTCGTTGACGCTTACGTACTCCGCGCGCAAGAGTTTGGCGAGCTCGCGGCCCAACGTTGTTTTACCGACGGTGGGCGTGCCGGTGAGGACGAGACGCGCGAGCGTAGAGGCGGAGCGGTTAGTTTTCATTTCTGGCTGACTCACGCTGGAGGTGAATAAAAAACAACGCCAGAACGCTCTGAAAAATTCTTTTGGAGCGCGGCGCGTTTAGCGGAGCCTGAACGAGTCGAGGTTGAGCGGCGCGTGGGTTTCGACGTGCATCATTTTGTTGATGGTGCGCGCCATGTCGTCGCACTTGGTTTCTTCGCCGTGCACACTAAACACGCGCGAAGGCTTGGGACGAATGTTCTTCACGAACGCCAAAAGCTGCGCGCGATCCGAGTGACCCGAAAACCCGTCAATGGTGTGCACTTGCATATTGATAGGCAGGGCCTCCACCTTGTTGGTGGATTGCAAGATAGGGAGATTGCGTTCCCCGCGCTGAATTTTACGCCCCAGCGTCATGACGCCTTGATAACCCACGAAAATAAGCGAGTTACGCGCATCCCCCGCCATGAGTTTAAGGAACTCTAAGCTCGGCCCGCCGGTGAGCATGCCGCTGGGGGCGAGGATGACGGCCGGTTCATCGCTTTCCACGACGTCTTTGCGGTCGCGACCCGCCATGCGTTTGAACATTTCCTTCTCAAACGGCGAGTCGTTTTGGAGGATGCGGCGCTGCACGTTGTGCCGCAAGTACTCGGGGTAGACGGTGTGGATGGCGCCAGCCTCCATGCTCATGCCGTCAATGTAGATGGGGACGTTGAAGTCCCGCATGCCTTCCTCAAGCACGAGCTGAATCTCTTGGGCGCGACCGACGGCGAGGACGGGGATGAGGACTTTGCCGCGTTTTTGCACGGTTTCGCGGATGATGTTGAGAATGGAGCGCTCGTTGTCTTCCAGACGCGCTTTCACATCGTCGCGAAAACCGTACGTGGACTCCATAATCAGGGTTTCCACGCGCGGAAAACGCGTGTCCGCCGGGTCGAAGAGTTTCGTTTTGCCGAACTTAAAGTCCCCCGTGTTGTGGAGGAATAGCCCGCCCGTGCCGCCAAGGAAGTTCTCGTATCCCTCGACGGAAAAGTCATACACGTAGTCGCCAGCGGGCTTGACTTTTTGAATGCGAACAATTTCCTCGTAGAGGAACGGCGCGGTAACGAGGCGTTTTTCCGCCTCGTCGAGTGCGAAAAGGCGCTGAATCTTGGAAACGCCAATGGTTTTCGCGCCCCGGTACGCCGTGGAACCAATCGTTTTCTGAGACGTGACGGAGAGCGCGGCGATGGGAACGCGTTGGTGGAACGCGCTCTTCGACGATTCGCGCTTGACCGCTGAAAGGGCTACGGCCCAGTCACGCACCGGGACATGCTGGACGAATCGTTCGAGCGCGTCAAAGCCGTAAACGCTGACGGTATGCATGCGTGTTGAGCGGTTAAACTGGAAGGTGGCTGGAATACCCAAGCGGAGGAGGAGGAAGGAAACGTCGTGCGCGAGCGCGGGGTTTTTGGACGCCGCCGAAATCGAGCACCCCTTGCGTCGAATCGTTAAGCAACCGTCGCCGTCAAAGTAACCGTGTAAAAAGGCGGTCGAGACGTCGCGCGGAGCGGAGAGAAGGAGCGGGGGAACGCGTTTGGTGTGCGCGGTTCCCATCCCGCCGAGGCGTGTAAGGAGGGTTTTGAGCGCTTTCGAGTGGAAGCGCGCTTCGCCGCCCTTGCCGTTTTTCTCGGCATCGCGGCGCGTGACGGCGCACTTGAAGACGGACTGGACGGTATTCACGCACGCGTCGAGAACGGTCGGGTCATTGTTGGTAATCACGACGGTGTTGCCGTTCGTGCTCCCTTCAGAAGCGAAGTAGCCTAAGAATCGCGCAAAAGCGGGCGTAACGGTAAACCACTTGGGAAGGACGGCGTTGAGGCGCGGCGCGTCGGGCACGCCGAGGGTCTTAAATGCGTGTGAGACGCGCGAGGTTTTCGCGTGGTGGCGCTTGGCGATTTGCGTCTTGTACGCGCCGGTGGCGAGTCTATCGCGAACCCAAGCCAGGACTTCGTCATGATTCATGGGATAGAGCGCACGAGCCTTCACCGCGTATTCATCGAGTTTCTCGCGCAAGCGCTCCGAATCGTCGTAATACACGTTAAAGTCGTGTTCGTCAAGTTCGATCACGGCTGGTTTTTCGGAAATAACCGACGCGTCCGCCAACCCGGCAATGTAATCGCCGGCGCGCAAGTCGCTCACCTTGGCCGCGATGATTTCACCATCCTTGGCCTGAAAAACGCTGTGCGAGCGCGTGACGCGCGCCGTTCGTCCCGTCGCGGTCGTGATTTCGTACAAGTCTTCCGTGATGGGATGACGGAGGAACGACGTGATGGGGACAACTTTCGGCTCGAGCGTGGCCGGGTCGAAGGCGATGGTTTTCCAACCGCCGGGGTTGGCGAGGCGCTCGACAAAGCCGGTCGAGTGGCCGTTTTCCTTCATCAAGCCGTCGACGAGTTTGCCGACTTCCTCGATTCGAACAACGCCTTGCGGGTCAATGGCGGTGACCGGCGTGGTGGCGGGAAC
>JBBILJ010000012.1:0-2659 GCA_037444945.1 Microcaldota archaeon
GAGCGGCTCGTCAAAAAGCTTGCCGACGCGAAAGCGAGCGGACGCCTTAAGGTTTAACCTCTATCCCCGCGCTCTTTTTATTCTCGGACGCGCGAGTTCTCTCGCGTCTCTTGAATTTCTGGGTGAATTGAACGCATGGTTGCAAGACCGAAAATGGCTTGGCACGAGAAAGCGATTCGTTAATTTGTTAGATTTGCGAGACCCTTGGGGTGGAAGATAATTGCAGAAGTTGAAGGTACGGCTTGGAGAGAACCTCAGGCGCGGGCCTTACTTGGTTCAAGACCGTATGCTCATGAAGTGTTTTCGACGAACGGCGCTTTTGGGGCGCGCTTTTACGAGGAGGACGAAGTTCCCACGGCGGGGCTTTACTACCACGGTCAACTCGTTCACGTCGTGACGCCCCAAGGCGTAAAACACTCAACCGTCAACACAATCCTCCCCCTCCGAGATTACCGCGTTCTCGTTGACTTTATCCCCCTCGTCCACCGACTTCTCCCCAAGAAACGCTAGTATTCTGCAGCGCGGGCGGCTTTGAGGGCTGTCGCTTTTTTCTTCTGGCTTTTTTCATCTCTTTTTTATTCTCGCCCCGCGTTCTCTGCCGCATGTCGCTTTTGTATGTGACGACGTCTCGCAACGCGAGCGACGCATCGCGACAGCTCGCGGAGTGGCTCGAAATCCTCCTCGGCGCCATCAGCGAGAACCGCGGGCGGCGTAGTTTGGACGAGGTCGTGTGGCGCGCGAAGATGCACGGCCGAACCCGAATCGTTTTCGTGGCGGACCGCGGCGGGCACGCCGGAGAGTTGGCGTTCTACGACGCGCAGAAAGGCTGGCTCCCGACGCTGGTGCGCCTCGATTCCGTCGAACTCACGGAGCCATCGGGGCGCGCGTACCGCAAGCCCGTGCGCATGAGTGGACGCAACGCCGCCGTGTTTCGTGACCTCTTCGCCTTTGAGCCAGTGGAGGAGGAGCACACAGACTTCATTGAGTTGCGCGCGGACGCGGCCAAACTCACGTTTTGGCACTCGCAACTCCAAATCGGCCCCACTCTGACCTATCGACTCGAAGAGCTGCGCGGCGCCCCGCCTGAAGAAGCCGCCACTGAGTAATCTACTGAGTATACTCGTCAATCCAATGAGTTTTGAGCGTTTATGTCGAACGAAATTCTGATCGCGCAGGTTGTGCTCGTCATCGTGGTCGGTATTCTCGTGGCGCGCGCCGCCAAGCGCCTCAACTACCCGGACGTGCTCGTCCTCCTCGTGGCGGGGTACTTGCTCGGCTCTGACGTTCTCAACATCTTCAAGCCGTTGTCGGTCGGGTTTTCGCTGGACGCCGTCGCGCTCGTCGCCATTCCCGTCATCCTCTTCTACGACGGCATTCGCACGAACCCGCGCGACTTGGCGTCGAATTGGCGGACGGCGCTCTCGATTTCGACGATTGGCGTCATCGTTTCGTTTTTCGGCGTCGCGTTCCTCGCTTTCTACCTGCTGGGGCTGAGTTTTTCTGCCGCGCTGCTGCTCGGCGTGTTGCTCGCCTCTACAGACCCCGCCGCTATCCTGCCCCTCTTACGGCGGTTGAATGTTAACAAGAAGATTGCGGTTCTCCTCGAAGCGGAAACGGCGTTCAACGACGCTGCAACGCTCGCGCTCTTCGCCGTGCTAGTGGGCGCGCTGGCCGGCTCCTCGTTCAACACGTCGTCCGCCGTGTCCACATTCGCGTGGGTGTTAGTGTCAAGTGTGGCGGCGGGACTCGTCATCGGGATGCTTTTTAATGCCATGTTCCGCCAGCTCCGCGTCTCGAAGGACTTGACGTACTCGAGCGTCGCCATCGTGCTCTCGGCCTTCGGCTTGGCGGAGGCCATCGGGGGGAGCGGCATGATCGGCGTCGTCGTGGCGGCCGTCGTGTTCGGCGACTACCTGCGCTCCGAGCGCGTGGACTCGCTAAACCGCATCTACCTTCTCTCCACCTGGGAGGATTTGAGTTTTTTGGCGACCGCCATCGTGTTCCTCGTCCTCGGCTCGCAGCTCCAACTTGCCGTCCTTCTGCCCTATCTGGCGGTGGGGACCGCGATCGCGCTGCTCTTTCTCTTCGTCGTGCGGCCCGCCACGATTCTGGTAAGCGCCGTCTTCGACCGCTCCCTCACCCTGCGCGAAAAGCTCTTCACCGCTTGGCTGGGCGGGCCGCGCGGCGCGGTGAGCGCGGCGCTTGCCGCCTTGGTGCTCGTGGATGCGGACCGCGGCTTGCTCGCCGCGGCGGATGCGAAAGCGATTTTTTCAATCACCTTCGTCGTCATCGCGTTCAGCGTCGTTCTCGTTGTTTCAACGGGCGGATTCGCGGCGCGTCGCCTCCTCGGCCGCCGTGAGGATCCATTGGAGGCGGAGTATCAGAGCCTCAACGTGGAGCTGAAAAGCTTCCTCGTGTCATCCTCGCGCCTCAAGGAAGACTGGAAGAAGGGTCTGATTTCGACGCGGAATTACCGCGAGCTGCGCGCGCAGCAAACGCGCCTGACGGCGCGCGTCGAGAAGCGCCTCCTCGCCCTCTCGGTTAAACACCCGCGCTTCGAGTTGCATGAGCGCGCGAACCGCGCTCGCGAACTAATCACGGTGCAGATTGATGCGGTGGAGCGCGCCCTCGAAATTTATGGTGCGCCGGTCTATGTGCG
>JBBILJ010000012.1:2669-18997 GCA_037444945.1 Microcaldota archaeon
GGTGGAGCGCGCGTTCACGAACTGCGAGTTAAGTGAGGAGTCGCGAGACCAGTTGATTGAGAAGTACAATTCGCTGCTCTCCAAAATCGACGAGCTCGAAGGAGGCCCTTAGCAATGAAGGCGGAACTCGAATTTGATTTTCCGGACGCGCGCAGCGCCAAGCGCGCCGCCATCCTCCTGCAGCAGCGCGCGGGTCTTCGCTCCTCTTGCACGCTGACCGCGAGGGGTCGCATGCTGCGCGCCGATGTGCGCGCGAGCGACTTCACGGCGCTGCGCGCCGTCGTCACGAGCCTGTTGCGCGAGCTGCGCGTGGTGTTCGACTCGCTCGAAACAATTAATAACGCGGCGAGGCAAGACGTAGCGTCGCGCGAAACGCCCGACGACTAATTCGGTTCCTGTTCGTATTTCCAGGTGATTGAATCCGATGCCCAAGCCCGCCGTAACCACGCCTATGCCGTCTCCCACGCCTAAAACCGCTGGCCTGCCGCCTGGCGTGAGTGAAGAGCAGTTGCGCGCCGACCTCGTCGAGTATCAAACCTTGCAGCAGCAGTTGCAATTTCTAGCCATGCAGCGGCAGCAGAACGCGATGCAGGCGGCCGAACTTGAGAAAGCCAAGGAAGAGGCCGAAAAAGCGAGCGGCACGCTCTACCGTTCGATGGGTGCCATTCTAATCCCCAAGCAAAAAGACATCCTCATCAAGGAGCTCGCGGACGAGAAGGAAACCATTGACGTGCGTTCGGGCGCGCTACAAAAGCAAGAAGAAAAACTCAAGGAACGTTTCACGGCTCTGCGCCAAAAACTCGAAGCCCTCCAGCGCGGCGCTTAAAACCCCGCGCCGTCTATTTTTTTTATGCCTTCCCCGTCGCGCCTCCTCGCCGCCCTCAACGCACTGCGCGGCACCTGCCTCGTCACTTTCCACTCGATGGGTGACGCGGACGCGCTCGCGTCCGCCCTCGCGCTCGAAGAACTCCTCGCGAAAACAAACCCGCGCCTCGTCGTGGACGTGCGCTCGCCGGACGCGCTCTCCCCGCACGCCCGGCGCGTCGCGCGCGAACTCGGCCTCCCCCCAGTGTCGCTCCTCGCCGGTCTCGACTATGATTCTCTTGTGTTCGTGGACGTGGATACGGCGCAACTCCTCGGCGCCCGCACCTCGGACCTCCTTAAGTTCGGCGGCCGCACGCTCACCATCGACCACCACGCGTACAACAACGCTCTCCTTCAACCCGACTACGCGTACCTTGACGCCGCCAAAGGCAGTTGCGCGGAAATCGTCTACGACCTCTACCGCGTCGCCCACCTCCAACCCGCTCCCAGTATCGCGGCCCTTCTCGTCGTGGGTTCGATGACGGATACAGCCGGGTTTCAAACCGCCGCCCCTTCGAGTTTTCAACTCGTCGCCGACCTCCTCCCCCTCACTCGTCTGCCGTACGCGCGCTTGCTCGACTTGAGTCGCTCGCGCCCCGACGCCGCGGAACGCCTCGCCGTTCTGCAAGCCGTCCAGACGGCCACGATTCAAAAAATTCAAGTCAAGAAAAACCAATTCATCGTGGTGGGCGCGGCGACAGCGAAGGGTTTCGAGAGCGCAGTCGTCAACGCGTTGGTGGAGTTGGGTTGTGATTACGCGTTCGCCGGTAACCCGCGCTCGGGGCGCTTGAGCGTGTGTAAGCGCTTGGGGGCCAAGGGGCCTGGCGCAGGGGCTCTTGCGCAGAAAGCGGGCCGAATCCTCGGCGGCGCGGGCGGCGGGCACGACGCGGTCGGGGGCGCATCCGGCAACCCCGCGTTGATTGGAAAGGCGCTCAAGGCGTGCGTGGACGCGCTGCGTTAAACTTGGTTGGAAATCGTTGTTTGGGTGGGTTGGCTGTGAGGCTGGGTATCGTTTCGGACTTGCACCTCGGCTTTAGTGATGACGCGCTCGAGCAGGCGCGCGAGGCGTTGTTTAAGGCGGCGGAGCGCAGCGACGTCCTTTTGCTTCCCGGAGACTTGTTTGACGCGCGCGTGCCGCGCCAGGAAGTCGTGCACGATGCCGTTAAGCTATTCGCCGCCCTCCAACTCGATTCTGGCGTTAAGCTTTCCGCCATCGACGGGGACGGCAAGCCCGCGCTGCTGGAAGGCTACCCGCCTTTTGTCGCGATTTACGGCACACATGAGCGCCGCACCAAGGGGTTGTCTAACCTCGTCCAAATCTTTCACGCCGCGAAACTCCTTGTCAACTGCCACGCGCAAAAAATTTTGGTGGAAAAGAACGGCGAGCGCGTCGTCATCCAAGGAATGGGGGGCGTGCCGGAAGAGTACGCGGCGAGCGTGCTCGCCTCTCTCGCTCCCAAGCCCGTTGAGGGCGCGTTCAACGTTTTTATGTTTCACCAAACCCTACGCGAACTCATCCCTCAAGACGAAGACGCTCTCGCGAGTCAAGATTTGCCGGAAGGTTTTGACTTGTACGTGGACGGTCACTTGCACTGGAGAGTGGATGAAACGTTCGACGGCAAGAACGTCGTGATTCCGGGCAGCACCGTGATTACGCAAATGCGCGAAAAAGAACAGGAACCCAAGGGCTTCGACGTGTACGACACCGCGACAAAGCAGCTCGAATTCAACGCGATTCACTCCCGCCCATTTGCTTACAAAGAAATTGTGTTCGACGAAGCGGGCGCGGCGGATGTTTCCCTACGCGTGAGGCGCATCCTCGACGAAGCCCTCGCCGAAAAAGGTCGCGTCGCGAAACCCTTAATCAAACTCAAATTGCGCGGCACCCTCAAACCCGGCCTAAAAAGCGGCGATATTGATTTGAGTGATTTAGTTGCCGAATACGCCAACAAAGTCGCGCAACTCAGCGTCGATAAGGAATTCGAGGGCGCCTCGCTCGCCGACAAAATCGCGGAACTCCGACAACTGCGCGAAGAAAAAATGGGCGCCAAAGAACTCGGCTTCGAGGTTCTGCGCGCCTCCCTCGAGCAAAAGAACTGGAAACTCTGCGACCCCGAAAAACTCTTCTCCCTCCTAAGCGAAGGCGACGTGGACGCAGCGCTCGAACTCGTCAACGCCGCCAAACCTCTTGGCTCCACTACCGCCGTGAATTAGCGCCCCCCGCGACGCAGCGCGAGGCGGATGGGGTGCGCGCGTCCAAGTTTCGGCACCTGGACGGGGCGTCCGACGGTGAACCCCGCGCGGCGGTAAAAACCGGCCGAATTCGTGGAGCAATTCCCCCGCACGCTCGCGGAGCCTTGGCGCTCGGCGACGCGAACCAGTGCTTGGATGAGGCGGGTGCCGACTCCGCGGCCCTGGGCGCGGGAATCCACGAACATTCCGGATAACCAGCCGTCCCGCGCCAGGCTCACCGTCCCGACGACTCGTTCTCCCGTAACGGCAACGAGGACGCGTTGCGCCCGCGCGCGCTTGAGCAGTGACGGCGCGGAGTACAGGCGCGTCAACTCCGCGATTACGCGGGGAGAATAGGACTTCGAGTTGACTACGAGAAGGGTTCGTCGAATCAGCGAGGCGACGCGCGATGCGTCCCCTGCCTTAAACGCTCGCACTCGAAGGCTCTTCAAACTTTCTTTTCCGCGGCTCGCGGGGCGAACGACGGCTCGGCGTTGATTCATGGTGACTGCTTTGGGTTGAGTTTTCCGTCGCCGTGGATGCTGGCCCTTTAGAACGCGAGTGCGCCGCTTTCGATGGCGGCGCCGATGGCGAGGAAGAGGACGGCCCAGGCGGCGAGTTTGGTGATGTCTTTAAGGATGATGAGGAAGATTTTTTCGCGGTGGTGGCGGTTCACGATGGCGGCACTCAAAATTCCGCCCGCCAGCGCCCCCGCGCTGTAGCTGAGCAGTTCGAAGCTTCCGTGGGGCACGAGGCCAAGAAAACCCACGCTCGCGCCGCTGAAAAGGTCGACGCCGGGCGTGTGCGCGACGAGCGTGCGCGCGAATTGGCCGATGAACGCGCCGATGACGCTCGCGTTCCAACTCAGAATCATGACGGCGCCCGCGCCGTATACGGCGGAGAGGATGATGACGAAGACAAGGACTTGCAAATTATGCAAGAAGATGTACTCGAAGCGATCGAGAAACGCGGTCGCGGCACCGGTGGAAACGGCGAAGTCAATGGCGCGCCCGGAAATCGAGCTGATGGCGGTGAGCTCGCGGTTTTGCGCGGCGAACACGACGCTACCTTGGTCGACGGGAAGAATAAGGTAGAGAACCGTGAAGGTGAGGACGAGGGCAGTGAAGTAGAGGGCGAGCACAATAAGGATGCCCGCGTGGCGGCCGAGCGTGTGGCTGCCGAGGAACTTGTCGTTCTCATCCCGCATTTCGGTGCGCTCGAAAAGACGCAAAATCACGGGCATGGAGGGGAGCGCGACGAGGGCGACGGCGAGAATGCTGACCGCATCCGGGCTAAAGCCCGCGCCAATCGTGAGGGCGGCGAACACGGCGACGGCCACGAAGGCGACGGAGAGCAGCGCCATTTCGAGCGGGTTGTGCTCCAAGCCCTCGGCTTCGAAAATGGATTCCAGCACCATGGGCGGCTCACGCTGCGGTCTGAAAGCTTTCACGCGCCCGCTTTAAATCCTGCGCGTCTCGTTCGCCGCGTCAGGGCGGGCTGCACGGATTGTGGAAGTATTCAATGAGGCTGATTTTGCCGGTGTCGGGGTTGCACGCGTACTGCTTGTACTGCGTTTTGCCGTCTGAGCACGTCGCGTAAAAGTCTTGCGTGCACGGGTACGGGTGCGAGGGGCACGGGTTCATTGTTTTAAGGAGCGTGAGTTGACCCGTCGAGGTGTTGCAGACGCCGCTGAGGTAGCGATAACCGTCCGGGCACTCCATGTACTGGTCCTGCGTGCAGCCCACCGCCGCGCACGGGTCTTTGAAGTACGTGACGAGTGAGAGTTTGCCCGTCTCGTTGTTGCACGCGTACTGTTTGTATTGTGTTTTGCCGTCCGCACACGTTTGGTAGTAATCCTGCGTGCAGTTGTCCGCGTGGTTCATGCACGGGTCCACAAAGTACGTTACGGGTTTGAGCGTCCCGTCCACACACGAGTACGTCAAGTAGCGGTAATCGTCGAAGCACTGGCCGTAAACGCCCGACGTGCACGCGGGCGTCGGCGTCGAAACAGGCGTGGGCGTCGTACCACTCCCGCCCCCACCACCGCCGGGAATCACGCACGCGCCGTTAAAGCAGAACAAGCCAATCGCGCACCCGCCGCCGCTGCAGCACGGCGTATCGCGCTGGCCACAAATCGTCGGCGCGGGGCGCGTCGTCGCCGTCGGCAGGGCGGGATTGGGAGTGGGGGTTTCGGGAGAGTAGGGAATGAATGTCGCCGAACCCGGTACTGGCGAGGCGGCGGTCTGGCTTTGCCCGAAATCGGGGTTACCGAAAATTGAGCCCGATGAGGGGCGCGCGAATGTGCAGCCCGCCAGCAAAAACGCGGAAGCAAGCAGGAGGGTAACGAGCAAGAGGGGGGAGCGGTTCATCATGTTCAAAACTTCGAATGCGGGCTTTTAAACGTGCGCGTTCGCAGTACGCGGGGGCGCCCGTCCGCCCCCCGCACTGTTAACTTATTTAAAGCCAGTTTCCCCATTGATGCCATGCCTATGGCCGAAGACCAGTCCGCGCACGAAGCCTACCTCGAAGGCCGCCTTATCGGCCTTAACGAACTCATCCTCATCCTTAAGGACACGATGGAGAGTGGGGGCGACACGAGCGGCGTCGTGAAAAGCATCGTGGACCACATCTCGAACGAGATGGCCGCTATTCTCGAAGAAATGAAGGAAGCGCACGGCGAAACGCACCCCACGATTCGGGCCGCGGAAAGCAAGGTGGCATCCGTTAACAAGGCGGCGGCGAGAGCGGAGCCGGACGAAGCGCTCCGCATGCAGGTCGCGAACGCGGACGCGTTGCTGAAAAACTTGATGGCTCTGCAAAAGCAAGGCGAAAACAAAGCCTAACTTCGCCCTACTCGTTTGCGCGCCGTGCATCTGCGGTTTCCCCCGTTTTCCCTCTGACTTCCCTCTCCCCCTATCAGCGCCCCCCCTTGAACTGGACGGCTTTTCTTGCACCGAGCGTGATTGAAATTCATGACTAAAGTCTTACCCGGCGATTTTCTCGCCGACATCGAAGAATCCGTGGGCGGCGCGAACACGTTCGAAGAAGAAGGACACGTGTACGCCGCCAGCCAAGGCGTGAGGCGCGACGACGCGGCCGCCCGCGTAGTCGGCGTGCAAGCCGACACCACCGTACGCCTCGCCGGAGGCGGCGACTTGGTGTACGGGCGCGTGCGCGACATCTTCGAAGCCATGGCGTCCATCGAAATCCAAGCGGTCGAGAGCCGCAGCCGCCGCCCCGTCGTGAATGACTCGGTGGCGTACCTGCGCATCAGTGAAGTGCAGCGCGGTTACCTCGAGCGCTTTCGCGACGTCATCCGCATCGGCGACATGGTACGCGCGCGGGTTGTCCAAACCTCGCCGCTCGCCGTCTACGTCAGCATCAAGGACCCCGACTTGGGTGTCGTGAGGGCCGCGTGCTCGCGCTGCCGCGCATGGATGGATTACCACTCTAACTTTTTCCTTTGCCCCGAGTGCGGCAGCCGCGAGGAACGCAAAACCCCGGTTGTGCCGCGCGAAGGCGGCGGCTCGCCGGACGAGCGCGGGGCGCCGCGTCGCGAAAGTTTTGCGTCCCGCGGGTCTTCCCGTTTTGAGGGTCACGGTAGCGAAGGTGGGCGCGGGCGCTTTGAGCACGGCGGCCGCCGCGGTCGGCACCGCTAATTACACGCAACGGAGATTGATGCGGAATATGGATGTTGAACTTTTGGAGTCCGAAAAGCACTTGTTGAAAGTAAAGCTCAAGGGCGAAGACTTGGGTTTTGCGAGTTTGGTGGTTGAGAAGCTTCTCGCCGAAAAAACGGTGTCCTTCGCCTCCGCGGCGTTCGATCACCCGCTCAAAGGTAACCCCGTTATTACCGTGAAGGCGCCGGACGCGAAAAAGCAACTCGTCAAGGCGCTGGACGCGGTCGCGGACGACCTCGCGGAGCTGCGTGGCGCCCTCAAGAAAGCCAAGTGACGGCCCGCGCCGTTCTCCTGACTGTTTCGAACCTCGTGCGTTTTTTTCCGCCCCTGATGCAGCGACTCACTTCCGCGGTTTGTGCATGAAATTCAGCAACCCGTTCAAGCGCTCCTTCGCCCTCGACGCGGCCGCCATGGCCGTCGCCATCCTCGCCACGCTCTATCTTTTCGTCGCGGGGCACAACGCGTTCTACCTTCTCTTATTATTGGTCGTCATCGCGAGTGGGGCCGCCTACTTTTTTGCGCGCCCTCTCTCCGCCTTTTTGCTCTCCGTGCGCGGCAAGCGCGCCGCCGCCCCTAACCCGCTCACCGCGACGGTGATTCCCTTCGCTCTCCTCGTCGTTCTCGTCGCGGCGTACGTGTTGCTGCAGAGCGCGCTCGTCGGCATCCTTGCCTTCCTTGTGCTGCTCTACCTGCTCCTCAATGAGTTTATTCCCGCCGAACTCGACCCGGACGGCATCCGTACCAGTGCCATTGAGCTCGTGTACGCGTTCGATGCGGCTGTGCTGGCGTGGTTTTTCCTCAGCGCCGCGCTGGGCACTGCGTCCCCCATCGACATCGTGACGAGCTGCTCGATGACGCCCGCCCTGCAGCGCGGTGACCTCGTCCTTCTCCAAGGCGGTGACATCCACGCCCCCGTTCTCGACGCGCCCTCAATCGAGGACGCGCTTAAGGGGCTGCAAGTGCAGCGCGCCGCGTGCGTGAAGACGCCGCGTGCGGGGCCGAACACGGCCGAGTCGTGCACGACCGCGTTCATTTACAATGGTCAAACCGTTCCTTTTTCTGCCGCCAACGACGTCATCGTGTATGAGCCTCAACCCCGCCCGGCGGGAATCGACCTCATCATTCACCGCGCCGTGCTGCGCGTCCACACGCCGCAGGGCGACTACTACTTCACGAAAGGCGACAACAACCCGTCCTCTGATCAGGAAAGCGGAATCCAACCTACGCCTGCCGATCGCGTGCACGGAAAAATATTGGCGCGCGTTCCCTACCTCGGCTACGTCAAACTCCTGCTCTTTCTGCAATTCAACGAGCCCGACAACTGTAAGTACCAGCTTTCCAGCGCGTGAAACTCTTTTTTTTCGACCGCGCTCCCGCTGCGCGTACTGTTTTGAACGATTTCGAAAATCCTCGCGCTCTTGGCGCTAGAGGTTCACGAGTCGTTTGAAGGCGTCGTGGATTTTGCCGTTGCTCGCGATAAACGAGCGGCGCTCGAAGGGGGAAAGGTTTTTTTCGAGGACTTCAACGCGCCCACCCGCTTCGGTGATGAGCAGCGCGGCGGGAAGGACATCCCACGGGTTTGCGTAATATTCTAAAAAGCCCTCCGCGGAGCCGCGCGCCACGTTGCACAACTCGAGGTTGGAGGACTGCAGGCATCGAATCGAGGCTGCGGCGCGCAAAAACTTGGCGGTGTCTATAATCCATTTTTCGCGGCGCTCGGGTGCGTACGACAAATTCTGTGAAATAAGGGATCGTTTAATTTCCGAGACGCTGGAAACATGCAAGGGTTTTTTGTTTACGAATGCGCCGCCGCCCTTTGTTGCGGCGTAGAGCTCGTCGCGCAGCGGCTCGTAGACGACGCCGACGACGGGCTCGCCGTGGTTGAGGAGCGCGATGGCGGTGGAGAAGAACGGGATGCCGCGCACAAAATTCATCGTGCCGTCAATCGGATCCGCCAGCCACGTATACGCCGAGCCGTGGTCGACAAGGCCTTCTTCTTCCGTTAACAAATTGTAGTCGGGGTAGCGTTTGCGCAGGGCGGCCGTGATGAGGGCGTTTCCAGCCTCGTCCGCGCCCGTCACCAAGTCGCGCGGGTTGCCGTGCTTAAAGCGCACATCAAGGGTGGACCCATACGCCTTGCGCGCCAAGGCCCCGGCTTTTCGGGCGAGTTGGGTGGCGGTTCGGAGTTCGGCGGCGTAGGACTGTTTGCTTGGCATGTGGGGTTTGCAGGCGGCGGAGCTTTATTAAACTCGCGCGGCCAACTTTCGGTTTGCGTCCCGAGCGGGGCGCCGTTGCGCTCGTTCGAGCGGGTTTAAGTGGGTTTTCCTTTTTGGTGGGTGAGTCGTCATGGAGCTTGTTTTGGAGGACGCGAAACTCTTCAAGTCGTGCGTGGACGCTATCGTGAGCTTGGTGGACGAGGGCTCGTTCCAACTCGCCGCGGACGGTCTGCGCCTGCGCACCATGGATCCCTCGCAAATCGCGATGGTGGACTTCCACTTGCCGAAAGAAGCCTTCGCCTCCTACGACCCCGAAGGTGCGCCCGCCCTGGGGCTCAATCTTGTGGACGTGAGCAAAGTCCTCGCTCGCGCGCGCGCCGGGGAACGCCTCACCATGAGCGCGGAAGAGAAAGATAACAAATTCCTTCTTGAATTCAGCGGCGCCTCGAAGCGCGCTTTCAAGCTGCCCTTGCTCGACCTCGCGGGCACCTCGCCGCGCGAACCCAAAATCGCGTTCGACGCGGAAGTCTCGCTGCGCGGCGGCACGTTTAAGGACTTGCTGCGCGACGCCGCCATCCTTTCCTCACACCTCGTGCTCGAAGCCTCGGACGGCGAACTTGTCGTGGAAGCGCACGGCGACTCGGGGGATTTGCGCGTGGAAACCAAGAAAGGCCCGGCGGGTCTCGCCGCGGTGAGTGCGCGCGGTAAAAACCGCGCCATGTATCCGTCCGAGTACCTTGACAACATGACGAAGACGTGCCCCGACGACGCGCTACTGACGCTCTGGCTCAAGACGGACGCGCCCGTCAAGGTCTCGTACGAACTCGGGAAAGCCAAGCTCGCGTACTACCTCGCGCCCCGCGTCGAGAACGCGTAAGCCGCACTCTCTTCCCGGCTCCGCCCGCTCGTTTTTCGCGCCGTCCGTGGACGCGATTCTCGCCACACTGAACCGCGTTCCGTTTTCTATTTAAACCGCTCTCGCCTACCCCCCTCGTCATGACGGTCCTGCTTCCGGGCGGCATTGAGCTCCCTATCGATCTTCCGGCGGGCGGCCTCGACTTTACGCTCGTCCTCGTTGCCGTTATCGTCGGCCTCGTACTGCTCTTTCTAATCTTTCTCTTCACGCGCAAACCCGCCGCGCCCGGCGCCTCGGGCGGCGCGACGCGCGGCTACTACCGCCCCGGCGAAGCACCCGCCAAACCTGCCTCGACCCCCGCGCCTGCCCCTCAACCCGTCGCCGCCGCGCCTACAACTACTGCAACGGGTGAGGCGCGCGAAGCCCCGATTCCGGACGTGCTCGCCTTCCCCTCGGAGGCGGGCGAAAAAACGCTACCTGAACTCCCCACCGAAGTCGCTGAGAAGCCGCCCGAACCGCGCTGGGTGGACGTCGTGGAGGGCTGCGAGGTCGACATCTTCTCACCCTTCAAACTCTTCGGCAGCAATGCGGCGGGGCAGCAATTCCTCGCTAGCGGCGAGCGAGTCACGAGCGCCGCGGTGAAAGCCTACAAGCAAGGGAACCCGCGTGGACTCGTGTTCGAAATCCAAGAGGACGCGGGCGGCGTGCCGTCCGGCAACGTCCTCGCCACCGAAACGGTGGGCGCCGAAAATATTTCTTCCAACCTCCTCGGTACGTGGGTGAACACCACCTTCGAGTGCCCCGTGAAGAGAGGCGAAAAGTACTGGCTTGTGTTGCGCCAAAAAGACTGGAGCGGGGACGGCAGCAACCGCATCGAAATCAAGGGCGTCTACCGCGACGAGTACAAGAACGGCATCTGCGCGGAAACCACCGACGCCGCCAAAACCTGGAGCAAACGCTCCTACTACGACACCGCCTTCAAAGTCGGCCTACAGAAAAAAGAGTACGGCTAGATTTTCGGCGAGAACGTCGAGGGCGGTTCACAATCTTTTTATTCGGGTCTAGCGGAGAGGGTAGAAGGCAATTCTGCCGCGTGGCCCGCTCCCGGTGGCTACGCGGGTTCATTGAGTGGGGGTGTAGGGTATGGTCGGCGTGTCAACGGTGCTCGTGGACATTTACTCGCCACACGGCGCACGGTTGAAGCGCGTACACTTGGCGGTAGGTAAGCAACTCGTTTTTGGGCGGGGCGAAAACGCTGGGGAAGGCACCGTGCTCTTGCACGGGACGGGCGTGAGCGAACGTCACGCCACCCTGGTTTTTCGCTCCGAAGGAAAACTCGTTTTGCGCGACCATTCTCAAAACGGAACCGTCGTGAACGGGCAGCGCGTCGTGGGCGAAACGATTGTGCTCGAGCCCGAGGCGCCGCACTGCTTCGTGGTGGGCGGTTTTCGCGTCAACGTGGCGCCCAGCCACGCGGCCACGCAAAAACTCCACGACCTAGTGAAAAGCCTCCACGCGTCCCTCCACCGCCGCCCCTTCGGCTAGGAAAACGATTGAATCAAAGAACTGCTTTTTCTTTAGGCGCGCGCGGCGAGGCGCTCGAAGTAAGGCTGCACCCAACCGCTCCAGAATTGCGCCGGGTTTTTGACGGGCACCAGGCGGTTAGGCGCGTCAGGAGAGAAGAGTTCCGCGCAGTAAAACACCGCGCCATCGTTTTGCTGATGCTGCAGGTTCGCGGCGAGCACCTCGTCGACTTGCGTTTGCCGCCCCGTTTTGCGCAACAGCGCCAGAAGCGCGGGCGTGGAGCGCGGCCACACGGCACTTGCATGGTATTCCGCGTCGCCGTAAACGGGTTTGAGTTCGCCTTGCTTGGCGAACACGCCGAATAATCGATTTCCGTCACGCGCAAAAAGCGTGCCCTCGCAGGCACGCAGCGCGGCGTCAAGTTGCGGCGCGCTAATTTCGCTGGAGAGTTCAGCGAGAGCTTCAAGACTAGGCGCAGCATGTTCGGGCGCGGCGCCAAAGTCCGGTGAAACGAGATGAGGCGGGAACTCCGCCGTCAAAAACAAACGGCGATAGGACGCCCACGCGGATTCACGCAGGGACGCGATAGAGTCACTCGACCGACTCTTCGCTTCAAGCGCGCCGTGAGTGCGCTCCAGTAACTTAAGCCAGAGCGCGTTCGTTTCCACCAAGAAAAAGTTCGGCTCCGCCACATACGCCACGCCGCCCTTGGAGAGCAAATTCTCAAGCCAAAGCGCGGGAATGCGAGTGGGGACAAGGGTGCCGCCGCGCGACAAGCGAGAATCCATCCACGAGTAGTTCGCGGGGCAGCGCAGCAAACCGTTTTCGTCAAGCGCAATCGCGCGCTCCGGTTGCGCCACGTGACGCACGAACTCAAGCGAACGGTCCAGTGCCTTGCCTTGCAGGCCAGCGTCACGCGTGAGCGCAGCGAACTCGAAGGCGCCGTTCAAGCCAAGCAGCGTGGCGTCAAGAGTTTGGTAATCGGCGCCCTGCCCGTACGCGTTAAGGCGGTTAGGGAGCAGCCCGTTGCGCTGCAGTTCAAGGGTGTTCGCATAAACGCCGCGCGCGTACTGCCGCTTGGCTCTCGCGAACACCGCGGCGTTGTCACGCAACGCGCTGAACGCGTCCCGCAGCCACGCCGCTCGAAACCAGTAAGCACCCGCGTCCGGCAAAATGCCAGCGTTCGTCTGTAAGCCAAATTTCTCGAGCAACACTATAAGGCGGCCGGCGAGGGCGCGTGCGGCGTCCGCGCCCAAGGTTTCGCGCGCGTTTTTCAGCTCGCCCGCGAACTTGGTAAGAAGGGCGTTGAGGTGTTTTTCTTCCGCCGCCTGCGCGGCGGCGCGCAACACGGCGCGCGGCTTGTCGGCGGCGGGCGTGACGGTGAGTTCGGCGGCGTTTTTTGCGAACGGGATGGAGAGCACTCCTGCGTCGAGGATGATGCGGGTTTCGCGCACAAAGCGCGGGCCGGCGGGGGTTTCGCGGCGGTTACCGTTATCGAGCTTGTACGACCACTCCTGTAAGCGCTCCCACGGCGCGGCGCCAGCGTTTTTGGCGGTGACGCTGAACGCATGCGGGTGGCGTTCCACGGCGAGGCGGCCATCCATCGTTTTGGAGTGCGTAAGTTGCGCGGCGGAGGGTTCTTCTTCCTCGCGCACATCCGCGAGTACTTTGACTCGCGCGCGGTACACGGACCCGCTTTTCGCGCCCGCGAGGGCGAGGGCGACATGCAGGGCGGGGGACTCTTTGCGGCCGACGAGGTAGTAACTCGTGGTGAGGGTTTCGCCGCTGTCAGCCGCGTACGCGTACACGGCGGCGTGTGGCTGTATGTGCACGTGGGCTGGGCGCAGTGGGAGGGGTTGCCCGTCACGGTCAAGGGCGTACAGCAGCGCGTCGAGGAGCTTGACGCTGGCGCCGTTCACGATTACACTCAATCCTTCGTGCGAGTAGTCGCGGTTGGGGCCGATGAATTCGCCTAGAAAGGCGGAGTACGCGCTCGCGCCGAATTCGGCCGATGGCGTGCGGAGGAGGACGCGGCGGGTGCGCGCGTAGTCGTCCGCTGGGTTTTCGACGGCGTCAAGTTCCTCGCAGACATCAACGATTTTCATGGATTTTCACGGGTTTTTGAGGGCGTACTTGTAGTGGAGGGGTTTGTCGCCGAGGATTTCAATTTTGTTTTCACGCGCGAGCCAGCCGAGGGCGGCGTACACTTCGCACGTTTCGAGTTTCGTGCGTTTTTTGAGCGTGCCGATCAGGGTGGGGCCGTCTTGCGAGAGGGAGCGCCACACCACGCCCGCTTTTTCGCCGAAGTAGGTTTCCGCGTTCGCCATGAGTGTTTTACCCGTTGGTTTTGCAAGTGTCCTTGTGCCAGAACGCGCAGTTTTCCTGCGCGTGGCGGTACGCTTTGAAAATGTTTTGCGCGACCACGCCCCAGTTGAACGCAAAGTTTTGGGCGCGTTCGGCGCCGCCGCGCGAGATGCGCGCGTGCAGTTGTGGGTTGCGCAGCGCGAGGTCGATGACGACGCTCAAATAGTGCGGCTGAAGGTCGAAGCGGTCCTCTTCCATAGGGACCTTGAAGCCGTTCACGCCGTTGCGGATGACTTCGTGCATCCCGCCCGTGTCCCCCACCACGCACACGGGACCGACCGCGCCACTGAGGTGACAGGTAAGATCCGCCGCCAAACCTTCGAGCGTGACGAGGCCAAACGGCTCGTACAGGCTGGGGAGGGCGAGGATGTCGGTCGCGCAAAAGATGCCTTTCTTCATCCGTTCGTCCACCCACCCGTTATAAATCTGCACGGCACCCTCGATGCCGAGGCCGTGACACGTGGCGCGGAACTTGGCGAGCTCTACTTCCGACATCGAGGAGAGGATAAGAAGGCCCGCGTTGCGGTACTCCAATCCCGCGAACGCCTGCAAGAGATGCTGAATGCCTTTGCGGTACTCGGGGCGACCGATGAACGTGACGAACTTGTCCTTGCCGGGAAGGAGCCGCTGCAGCGTGTCGCGACCTTCCGTGATGACGTCCCGCGGCAGTTGGCGCCAGGGGTCAAGAATGATGCCGTTCGGAATGCCGGCGACGGTTTGCGTGATGAGTTCGAGGTCTTCGGACTCGAGGAGGAGAAATTCCTCGAACCGGCGCTCCTTCCACTTCTGCTCTTCACGCCAACGCTCGCCCCGCGACTCGGCGAGTTCGCGCGAGAGCGCTTCCTTACGCGGCATCAAACCGTACACTTCAAACTTGGCTTCAGTCACGCTCACGCCCGACACATAGTCCGCTTCCTGCAGCGCGGCGGTCTCGATGCGCAGCGGCGCACCGTCCTCGTCCGGGCGGCCGAGGCTGCGCCCCATTTCGCCGGAGTGAAAGCGACAGTGTAAGGGTTTGTGGATGCGTTCCTTCGCCAGAAAGCCGGCGGGGAACGCGAGCCAGTCCTGCGCGTCGATGAGCGCGATGTCGTTCTGCTTAGCGAGCACTTCCGCAAAATCAGGCAGAAAGCGCCAGTACGCGTTCAGGTTCTGATAGAAGTCCCATTGCGCCGCTTTCTCGCTCCGCACGCGGTACTTGTCCCATAACTCTCGGTGGAGTTGGTTGCGCTCCTCGACGTTGAGTGAGGCGTCGAGAAAATAGCACTTTTCGCCGCCGCGCTCGGCTGTGTAGACTTTGAGGCGAGAATCGTAGTGCATTAGCTCTGCGAACTCGTTGGCGAGCTGCAAGTCGCCCAGCGGCGCGAGCGGCTCGCGCAGGCTCACGACGAGGGGTTCGAACTCGGTCTCCCCGTTCTGCACGAGTTGTCGCCAAGCGGGGAGGAGTTCCGTCGTGAAGCGGTACAGGCCGCCCACGGGGCGCTGTAGTTCCGTGATGAGAAAGAGAATTTTTTTCATGAAGGTTCACCGGCGGGTTGCGGCGCGGCTAAAGCAGGGTTGTTGAGGGGGACTGACGCTGGGAGGGTTTGGTGGGCGGCGGCTTGGCGCTCCATAAAGCGCTGCAAGTCGGCGAGGACGGCCGCGTAATCCACGAAGTTCTCGTAGGGGTTCTGTCCTTTGTAGGGCGAAAAGTACTCGTGCACGTCGCCGTCGCTCCAACTTTTCGTGCACAAGTAGTACAGGTGGTCGCTCGTCGTGAGTTCGCGGTACGCGCGCACGAGCGCCGCGTCCCCGTTGGCTCGCACGCGCGGCGCTAGATTTTCGAGGTCGTGGAAGAGTTTTTGTTGCATGCGGTTTCCCAGCCACGCGCTCGCGTCCCGCTCGAGGTCCGCCCATGAAAGCAGGTCGGGTACTGCGATTTCGTCTCGGGCGGGAAAACTTTGCGCCGTCTGTGTCACGGTTTTGAATTCGAGGCCGCGTTGCCGTGCCTCGCGGGGGAAGTGGCGGAGGAACTCGAGAATGCCGGTCTCCGCCCAGTGGTGCTCGCCGAAGGTTTCAAAGTCCATGAAGAGGTTGATGACATCGCCTGGTGAGGCGGAGAGCCACGACGCGTACTTGGGTGCGGTGAGCGGCCACTCGGGCCACCATCGCGCGCCGAAGCGGTACCCGACATCGTCGCTGAGTCGGTAGTTGCGCAGCAGGAGTTTGAGTTCTCCGTTCGTCCCGGCCGCCGTGTACACGTAGTTCGGCGAACGCCAGCCGAGGACGCGCTCGAAACCCTCCGCCAGCACGGTTCGAAAACCGAGGGCGTGCACTTGCTGGGCGATGGCGTCGTTGTAAATGACTTCTGTGTTGCGGAACGCCGTCGGCTTGACGCCGAACAAGTCGTGCAGCAGTTCGCCGTGCATCTTCACTTGTTCGCGGAACTCTCTGGGGTCGCCGTAGAGTGAGGCGAGCGAGTGGTAATACGTCTCGTTCACGAGCTCCACGCGCCCGGAGTCCACGAGGCGACTGAACGCGTCAATGACGCCCGTGTCGAAGCGCTTGCATTGCTCGAGGAAGATGCCGCTGAGCGAGAAACTGCACGCAAAACCC
>JBBILJ010000013.1:0-18891 GCA_037444945.1 Microcaldota archaeon
TCTCTTCCTCTCTACCCTTCTTTCCGACGGTTCGCCCGAGGGTGGGAAAAGTTTTGGGAATGCCGGACGCTCGCGCTACCGCGCACGATTACTCGCTTTACGCGAACTACCCTTTCTTGAGCGCAAGCCGCGACTTTTTGAACGCGCAAAAAATCGCGCCGAACGAATTGCTTCTCGAGCGCGCGCGCCGCCGCGTGCTCTCCCTCGCCGGCAAGGACCCGACGCCGCCCGCCCGCAAAACGTACTCTAAGGAATCGGCCGCGGAAGAGCTCGCCGTGAACGCGCTCGCTAAACTCCTCCTTCTCTCCTTGGATTCCACGCGTCCCTTGCGCGCCTTCGCGCGCGCGTACGCGAAAAGCGCGGCGCGCCTCCTCGAAGAACGCCCCCAAGACCTTCCCCTCGTCGCCGTTGACCTGCTCCCTTCGCTGCAGCGCGAAACGGACAACTCCTACTCGGTTTCTCTGCTTGATTTTCTTGCTTCCAGCGCCAAGCCCCTCGCCCTCGAACAAACCCAAGGTGGCCGCGTGTACCTCCTCGACGGGGAACTGGAATCCCTTGTAGAGGAAGCCGTCCGCCGCCGCGTTGAGGAACGACCTTCGGGCTTTAAGGGCGCCCCGCCGCTAGTCAAAAAAGCGGCGGACGCGTTGCGCGCCGAACTCCCCAAAGAGGAAACCCCGCTCGCGGCGCAGGGGTCTCAAGTCGCGCGCGCCTGCGTGCAACGCATTCTGCAAGGCGTCCCTGAAGGCAAACGCTATTACGGGAGTATGGCGCTCGCGCGCGCGGCGCACCACGACGGCCTCTCCCTCGACGCCGCCACGGAACTCATGAAGCAGTACGTGGAGAGTTGCGCGAAAGGCAGCGCGCCCTTCACCCTGCGTGAAGGAATGGCGACGCTCAACTGGGTGTACCGCACCGGGCGCGGGACGTGGTCGTGCCGCGCGATTATTGACGAAGGTCTCGAATCCGAGTACTGCGAAACCTGCCCGTACCGCCGCGGCGGCCGAGGTGCGCAAAAATGACGGTGCCTGCAGTCGCCGCCCTCGCCGCGCCCGAAAAGGCTCCGGTTGTCTCCCACCACTCGCGCGCCCTCACCCCTGAATTGTTGCGCGTGCGCGCCAAGTTCGCGCTCTACTACGAGCAGCACGCTCCCGCCCCTTCGTATGTTTCGCAGCGCGAGTTCGGCGCCGGGTTTGAGAAAAAAATTGATTTTCGGCACAAGGCGTTCTCGAAACCCGACGACCTCCAAGTTTTTCTAAAGACCGAGGCGCCCCTTTTTGTTTCGTACAGCGTGGCGCGTTACGAGTTCCCGGCCGCGCGCCCCGTCGAAAAAAAGCACGCGCTCGCCGCCGACCTCGTCTTCGACTTGGACAACACCTACTTGAATGAAGCGCACCCCCATGGCGGACTCGTGTGCGCGTACTGCCTCGAGCGCAGCAAGCAAGACGCCGTGCGGTTGTGCGAAGACTTCTTGTTTAACGATTTTGGTTTTTCAAAACCTGAAACCTTCCTCGCCTTTTCGGGCGCGAAGGGTTTTCATATTCACGTGCAAGGCGACGCGGTCTCTCAGCTCTCGCGTGAGGCGCGGCGCCAACTCGTCTAGTACGTGACGGCGGAGCGCTTGACGGTGCAGTCCTTCATGCCGGAGCGCGCTGCCGGCGAGCGCACGACGACGTTTCGCGGGCCCGCCCGGGCGAGTAAGGGTTGGGCGGGTCACGTGTACCGGCACGCCGCGAACGTGTTGGGTCGGAGTCGGGACGAGTTGGTGAGGTGGGGTTTCACGCTTCCCGCCGCTAAAAAAATTGAAGCCGAGCGTGCGTTCGTGCTCGGCAAACTCGCCCAAGGCAAGTGGGACATTCCTGAATTGAAGAATTATCGCGACAAACTCGTCCAGCAAAGCCTCGACGCGCAGCGCGTCGTGGTGGACAAGCAAGTGACGCTGGACGAGGCGCGTTTGATTCGTTTGGAAGACTCGCTGCACGGCGACACGGGCTTGGTGGCGAAGAAGCTCGCGTGGAGTGACGTCGAAAAATTTCAACCCCTTCAAGACGCGGTGGCGTTTCGCTCCCCCCAACCGCTCGCCGTCCTTCCGCTCGTGGACGCCGCCTTCGAAATCCAAAATCAATCTTTTGTGGTTCAAGCGAATCAAGAAATCGAGTTGCCCGAAAGCGCCGCCGTCCTCCTGCTGTGCAAAAAGAAAGCGAGGATCGCCTAGCGCGCTCGCGATTCGACCCAAAACCCCCGTAACCTTGTTTTTTTAAAGGCGCAAACGCCTTCTCTCTTTTCTGCAGCGCGCGGCTACACTGTGGAAGGCGCGTTCAACATGTCAACACAATTCGAGGACAAACTCAAACCCTACAAAACCGACGAGGCGCGGTTAAGGTACCTTCTCGAACAATACACGACGACCAAACTTTCCCGACAATTCCTCGACGCGAGAAGCGTGGACAAAATCCGGGAAAAAATCCGCGAGCTTCTTCCCGCCGTTGCCCGCACACACCTCGCGCGCGGTCAACCCGAAGCGGCCCGAGACTTGTACGTTCTCGCGGACGAACACCTCGCGTGGGCGGAGCAATTGGCGCCCATCAAGGGCCCGATTGCGGCGGCGAACTTCCTCGCCGAAACGGCGCTAAACGACAAAGCGGTTGGGGAGCGGGCGGCTCAGCACCGTTTCGAACTGCGCACCAGAGCCGCCGCGTTTTACGAAAAAGCGGGCTTGCACGCGCAGGCTGATCAAGCACGCGAGCACGCGGCTCGTGACCTCGCGCGCGCGAAACGGGGCGCCTAACGTTCCCCGCGACCATCTTTAATAAAATCCGCGTTGCCAGTACTGGTTTGCAGTTTGGGTTATTTTCCGGGTTTGCTTTCCATGGCGGAATTATCGTTTGACGCGCTGCGGCGCGTGCAATTGATGGAAAAGGGGAACGGCGCCCTTACGCCACTCGACGACGCGTTCTATGACTCGTACGCCGCGTTCCTCCGCACTCAGAAAACCGCCCTCAAAGAATCCTTCTCCCTCGACGCGCTGCGCCTGCACGAGAACTCGGCAAAAGTGCTGCGCGACATCGTGGACCGCCGCGCCGCCAAAATCGTGCTCAAAGCACTGCGCGACAGCAAGGGCGGTGTCGCGGGTCTTGAGGGCTTGGCGCGCCAAGAAAAATCATTATATACAACGCTCGTGAAACTCTTTGCGGGCTACGACGCCGACGTCGGCGCCGAACTCTTCTCGGGCTCGGTGCCCGCTCCCGCGCGCGCCGCGCAACCATCCGCCGTCCTTGCGTTCGCGGACTCGGTCGCGCTCCGCATGCTGCGCGACGTGCCGTCCTTCGTTTCCCCCAGCGGGGTTACGCGCGGGCCGTACGCGTCCAGCGCGCTCGTCTCACTCCCCAAAAACGAGGCGGCGCTTCTGATTAAGCGCGGACTCGCCGAGGAAGCCGGCGCGGGCGAAACAACGCCGTTCGTCGGCAAGTCGCTTCAAACGGGGAGTGACGGTGACTCCGCGACCGACGCGGCGGCCACTCCCGCCGAAGAAACGGTTGAGTCGGGAGAACCCGGCGACAATGACGTGATTGAAGTTTGATTGCGGTTGGCCTTGAATGGTCGCCGTTCCGATTCGAAAAAAAGGTGAAGGTTGATGATTGTTCCGAAGGAAATGCGCGCGTTTTGCCCGCACTGCCGCAAGCACACGCTGCAGAAAGTGAGGGTAAGCACGAGCAAGGCCAAGGTGGGTCGCACGCTCGCGTGGCACAACATCGCGCACGCGCGAAAATTGCGCGGCATCCACGGCAAAGTCAAGGGCAAAGTGAAAGTCAAAAAGCAAGGCATCCGCAACAAAATCATGCTCGAGTGTACGGTGTGCAAGAAGAAGTACGAGCGCGTCGTCGGCACGCGCACGAAGAAGAAGGCGGAAACCGCAAAGTAAGCGTCGACGATTTTGGATTAAACCGGTGATTTATTCGTATGAGTCGTTTCCTGAGAATCCGCTGCTCCAAGTGCGAGGCCGAAATGCTCGCGTACGGTAGCTCCACGACCCCCGTTGCGTGTAAGTGTGGGGAAGCCATCGTCCTCCCCTCTGGAGGCAAGGCCGACATCCGCGCCCGCATCCTCGAAGTCCTCTAATTTTTCTTTCTTTCCGTTTTGGTGTGTCAACCGTGACCGACGCCCCCGCCGAAGCCCCGACGCCCCTCGTCTCGTACGACGATTTCGCGAAACTCGACTTGCGCGTCGCCAAAATCCTCGCCGCGGAGCGCGTGCAGGGCGCGGACAAGCTGCTTCGCCTCGACATCGATGTGGGGGTCGAGAAGCGCCAACTCGTCGCCGGCATCGCGACGCACTACGACCCCGCTGCGCTCGTCGGCAAGCTCATTATTGTGATCGCGAACCTGCAGCCGCGCAAACTGCGTGGCCTCGAGTCGCAGGGCATGCTGCTCGCCGCCGATGACGGGACGAACATTGTTCTCTTGCAGCCGAGCGCCGACATCGCGCCCGGCAGCCGCGTGCGCTGAACACGTGTGCGCCTCGAAAAATAAGGGTTAAAAGCGCGAGCCGCGCCACTTGGGTGCGAAGAGGTGAATTGGTTGCCTGAGCCAAGCGAACGGACGCAGGCCGAACTCCGCCGCATCGAGCGCGTGCTCGCCAAATTCCGCCCGCTCGCGGCCGCGCGTCGGGTTTTAATAACTCGGAGTCCCTAAACTCTGCGTTCGAGAACAATTTGTTTTCGAATTTTGTTTTTGTTTTGATTTTACCGATAGTGATTAGTCCTATGCCTGCGAAGTTTCCCGAAGTCGGCGAGTACACGATCGCGACGGTCAAGAAAGTGATGCCGTACGGCGCGTTTTGCTCGCTCGATGAGTACGGCGGCGGCGAAGCCCTCCTCCACGTGAGTGAAGTCTCAAGTGGATGGGTCAAGAACGTGCGCGACTTCGTGAAGGAAGGGCAAAAAATCGTTATCGTTATCACGCACGTGATTCCCGAAAAAGGGCAAGTCGACATTTCACTTAAACGCGTGAGCGAGAGTGACCGCCGACGCGTGCTGGAAGGGGCGAAGCGCGCGACGCGCGCCGAAAAAATGCTGCAAGCCGTCAGCAAGCGCCTCGGCAAAAAGCTCGCGGACGTCGAGCACGACGGCGACCTCCTCAAAGCAGAGTTCGGTGACTTGTACGCCGCTCTCGAAGCCCTCGCGGCTGGCCAGCAGCCTAAAGCCAAGGTCTCCAAGGAAGTCCTCACGGCGCTCAAAGAAATCGCGGATAAGGAAGTCAAACCCAAAGCGGTGAGCGTACGCGCCGTCCTCGCCCTCCAATCCGATGCGGGGGACGGTCTGGTGCGCGTGCAGCGCGCCCTCGCCATCCTCTCGACGCTCTCCGCCGGGGAACTGAAAACGAGCGTCAAGTACCTCGGCTCTGGCAGGTATTTCTTCGACGTGGAAGCGCCCGACTACAAGCAGGCTGATAAAGTCATCGCGAAAGCGCAAACCCTCCTCGAAGCGGCCGCCAAGAGCGACGGCGTCGCGTTCGCCAAGAACTCAAGCACTGCCCTGCATGCGGCGCCTATACGCTCCGCGAACGCTGCCCCGCGTGCGGCGCCGAAACCCGCGTCGCGCACCCCCCGAAGTACAGCACGGTCGACAAGTACGCTTCATACCGTCGCCGCGCCAAGTACGGTGCCTCTTCCCCGCTTCGAACGTCGTGATGACTGCTCATGGTTAAGCACCCCAAACCCGTCAAGGTCGCCCGAAAGTCCTCCGCGCGCGAGAAGCACCGCGCTCCCCTTCAAGCACTGGGATCGCGCGACTTCACGACTTCCGTCGTCTTTAGCGCGCCCGCGAAAGCCTTTCGCAACCCGCTTTTGCTGGTTGGGTTGCCCGGCATCGGTTTTGTGAGCAAGCTTGCCGCCGATCATCTCGTTAAATTGCTCGACGCCGAACGCGTCGCCACGCTTTACTCGCCGCACTTGCCGAACCAAACCATCGCGTTGCGCTCGGGACGCCTCAAACTCTTCTCGCTCAAAGTGCACGCGGCGCGCTTGCGCTCCCGCGACCTCTTAATCGTGCGCGGCGACTTGCAGCCCCTCACCGTCGAGGGCCAATATGAAGTGTCCGCGCGTCTCCTCGACTACTACCGCCGTTTGGGGGGTCGCGACGTCATCGCGCTCGCCGGCTACGCCGTCAACCGCCACGCCGAAAAACCCGCCGTTTACGTGAGCGCGACGAATCAGGAGTGGTTCGAGCGCCTCCAAAAACTCGGCGCCAAACCGGTGCCCCAACCTATTCCTATCATCGGCCTCGCCGGCCTCGTGCCGGGTCTGGCTAAGCTTTACGGCGCTCGAGGTGCGTGCCTTCTCGTCGAGACGCCGGGCGCCGCGATTGATGCCAAAGGCGCCGCCGCTCTTCTCGATGTCGTGGGTGCGCTGGTGGGAGAAAAATTTGACGCGAAAAGCCTGCACGCGCGCGCCGAAAAAGCGCAGGCCGCCATGCGCAAACTCGAAGAGCAGCAAGGCGCGGCAGGCGCGCAACCGCAAGGCGTCGCGGGTGCCGTCGAAAAACCGCCCCGCGAAACGCTCCGCTACATCACGTAAGTTCGCGTCAACGCCCTTCTCGTTCTTCGCTCTTTTTCTTGCTTTCGCTATTTTGAGATTGAAGTTAGCTCGAGCACCGTGAAAGGTTTAGCGGCCCTTGCGCTGTATCGGCGTCGCCCAGTGACGCGTTTCGAGGGGTTCGGGTTCGAGGCCAGTGCGCAGCGTGGCCGCCGCGTACATGAGGATGCCGGCCGCCGCGATGCTGAGCACGGTGGCGGGGAGTTCGCTCATCGAGTTAATGGTGCCGCGCGTCGCGAACTCGTACGCGAAGGAGGGCGCTGCCGCCGCGATGCCGAGAAAGAAGGTGTAAGAGAGGCGCTTCATGCCGTCCGTGCGCTCGAGAAAGAACCCGCCTAAAAGAAGAAGGGCGACCGTGACGGCTAGCCAGAGGGGGTCTGGCCAGTTCTGGAACGCGGTGTACGCGAGTCCAGCGGCGAAGGCGAACGGCAGCCCGCGCTCCAACACGTTCGCGAGTCCTTCCGCGTTCACGCCGAATGCACCTACTTCTTCATCCACCACAGCAGGGCGGCGAGGAGTTCGAGGACGCCGAAGACCGTGATGTCGAAGATGTTGAGGAAGAACAAGAGCAGCAGAATAAACGTGGCGCCCAAAAAGAACGTGAACGGCTCGGTGCCGAGAAGCGTGTGGTTACGGTACACCGCGGGCGCCGCCGCAGACGGGCCGCCCTGCTGCAGTGGCGTGACTTCCCCGCTCTGCGGGTCCACGCGCACCGCGAACCCACACTTGCGGCAAAACACGACGCTGTTCGCGCTATCGACATCCAAGTTCGGGTTCCCGCACTGCGGGCACGCCATGCCTTCGTCCGCCATGAGTATCGATTTCAACGAACGGAAAAGCGACTTTTAAACCTGCCTCCCCCTTCGGCAGGTGCAGCGTGCGAGGTTTTTTTAGCCTTCCCGCCATTAGCAACGCGATTCGATTCGCTGGTTCTTCACCATGCCGTTCCGTAAATTCTTTAACTGGCTCCTCGGTCTCTTCGGTTCTCGTAAGTCCTTTTCGTTGGGGATTTACGGCAACGTGAACGTCGGCAAATCCACGCTAAGCAACCGCATCTCGAAGGACTGGACGGGGGAAGAGATGAGCGTGGTGAGCGAAATCCCGCACGAGACGCGCGAAGTCGTCAAAAAAGAGCGCGTACAGGCGAAAGTGGACGGCCGCACGCTCACCATGAACCTGCTCGACATGCCGGGCATCGCGACGAAAGTGGATTACCGCGACTTCGTCAAGCACGGCTTGAGTGAAAAGGAGGCGCAGCAGCGCGCCAAGGAAGCCACGAAGGGAATCATTGAAGCGATTAAGTGGCTTGAGCACGTCGACGTGGCACTGCTCGTAATGGACGCGACGGACGACCCGTACACGCAAGTCAACATCACGATTCTCGGCAACCTCGAGGCGCGCAGCATTCCCGTCATCATTGTCGCGAACAAGATGGACCTAAAGAAGGCGAGGCCGGACCGCATCCGGGAAGCGTTCCCGCAGCACGACGTCGTCGAGATTTCCGCCCTCACGGGACAGAACGTAAACAAGCTCTACAAAGCCATCGCCAAGCACGCTCAGTAATTTTGGATTCGAGTTGAACGTCATGGGTCGCGACATCGCCATCGAGTTCGTCGCCGCGCGCGCGTTCGCGGGCAAGAGCGAGCGGGAGAAGCTCAAGCTCCTCCTCGACGCCGTGAAGGCCGACAAAATCATCGTCCTCGAAGGGGCGCTTTCGCGCGAGGAGGAAAAAGACCTCATTACGCGCACCATGGAGAGCGTTTCGAAGAATTTTCCCGGCATCGAGATTTCGAGTTTTGGCGAGGAACCCAGTTCGTTGCGCGCCCAACTCGTCAAACTTTTCGGCGGCACGCCGGCCGGCCTCACCGTCATCGGGCCCTCCAACCTCGTCAAATTGATGAAGCGCAACCCCACCAGCCTGCATTTGCTCGCCGGCAAAAAGTGACGCTGACTCGGCTCGATTTTTTTCTTTCGTTCGTTTCCGCCCTCGCGTCTCGCTGCGGTAAAAGGCTTTAAACTCGTCCCTCCTTCTTGCTGACGAACCGCTTATGCCGCACCAGTGCGTCAAGTGCTCCATTGTTTACGACAATTCGTCTCCCGAACTCTTAACGGGGTGCAAGTGTGGGGGCCGCATTTTTCTCTTCCTGCGCGGCCAACCCCGAACCACGGCGGGCGCCCTTCCCTCTCCCGTTGCTCTTTCCGCCGAACAAAAAGCGGACATTCAAGCCCAAGCCAAGCCCCTCGCTGACGCTTCCGGCACGCCGGTGACGCTGGATTTTGACGTCGAAAACCTCAAAGTCCTCTCGGCGGGGCATTACGCGATTAACCTCAAAGCCCTGCTTTCGGGCGAGCCCCTCGTCGTGAAGAACTCGCAAGGCGTCTACTTCGTCAAGTTCCCCCTTACTCACAACCCGAAAACCAAAAAACGCGCGTCCTCCAAGGACGTCGATCTCGCGTGAAAAACCAATGAAAAACCGCCACCCCCTTCGCTCCGCGTTCGCCTTCCTCGCCCTCTTCTCACTCGCCTTGCTCCTGACTGGGTGCGTCCAGGCTCCAGCCGCCCCGACGCCCGCCCCCACCATCGCCCCCTTGCCCACGGCCGTCGCGTGCACGCTGGAAGCTAAAATCTGTCCCGATGGTTCCGCGGTCGGGCGAACGGGCCCCAACTGCGAGTTCGCGCCCTGCCCCACCCTCAAACCCATCTCAAGCCCAACCGTCACGCTTCAAGCTACGGCGACGCTGCCTCCCTTGCCGACGGTTCTCCCCCCGCAAAGTGATTTTGCGGGCTCAATTAATGTCATGAATGTGGTGCTCGACGACCAACCCTATGGCGTTTTGATTAGTTACCCGGTTGTTCGAGTCGAGAACACGGGGAACGCGTCGTTCACTCCAACCTTTGACCTCTACTTGTACCGCAAAGGCTTTGATTTACGCGACCACGCTTACGACTTGTCGTGGGCGAACGTGACGCTCCAACCCGGCCAATCGCATGTTGCCGCCCTCTCGTGGAGGAGTCTGAACGGCAACAACTACCTCCCCGGTGGACTCTACGTCATCCACATCGACCTCAAAACGGCGGAATACCATCGAGTCCTCGCCAACGCCTCCCTTAACCTGAGCAGCGTGGACGGCAACCTCAACCCCTAAAAAAAGCGGAAAACGCGCTCCTCGAGCCTTCCAGCGCCAGTTATTTGGGGTTTCCCCCTTTTTGGGGTTGCAAGGGGGAGTTCAAAACTGGGTAGTTAGTCTCCCTTAAAGGAGACTAACCAGTGAGGCGATCAGCGTGGAGAGGTGGGTTTAAACGTGGATGCCGAAGAGGCTGAGGAGAAGAAGTACGCCGACGCCAAAAAGGCCCAAAAGGCCGCACACCACGATGGAGACGAGGTTAATCGGTATCTGGAACCCCAGAACGTTGAGGACAACAAGGGCGATGAGGCCTAAAATCGAGTTTACGATGAACTTGCGAAGAAACCAGAGGATAAGGATGGCGGCAACGACCAAGCCGACCGCAACCAGGGCGATTAGCCAGGCTGAACCCCCTAACCCGACGCTTACGCTACTTGTCGAATTCGCGGCAGCTAAAAGGGCGGTTAGCGGCATAAAAACCCTCTCACCAAAGATAAATAGAAGCCAGTCTTATATAGCTTGCGAGCCCGAAAACAAGGGATTCGACTTTCGCGAAAGAGGGGTTCGCCAAGCGACGAATTTTGGGAATGTTTAAATACCCTCGAACGGAAACCTACTAGCCCACTCGGAGTTGTCGGAACCTGGCTCTATCTTGGTTATCGAGCGTTGTCTTTGTGGAGCCATCCGTAGAGACTCTGGGCAATGGGTCGCACAAGAAAAAACACGCGACACCCCTGTCTCGAAAAGGAGACTCGGCACAAGCGAACCCCCAAAAGGGGTTCGATGAGGTGTGTAAAAACATGAAGAGTTTGAACATCAAGAGAATTGCGGCCACCGCTGCTGGTGCTGCAATGCTCGGAGCCGCCTTCGCGGGCGCAGCGACGTCCGTTGATTCGGCCGGCGTTGGGAACTACCAATGGTTCTCCAACGGCGCGCCGGACTTCGTCATCGTCGTCGGCGACAACGCGGCGGATGCGGCTGCGGCCGGCAACATTGCGGCCATGGTCGGCAACCTCGCCTACACGTCCAAAACCATTGACGTGCTCGGCAAGGACGGCCTGAGCTGCAGTGGCGGTGCGGGCGGTGCCTGCTCCATTAATGCGGCCACGAGCAAGGTCTCTCTGGAAATCACGACGCCGGGCGTCAACCCGAACGTCGCGTTCGCCATGAAGACCATGATCGAGGACAACCTCGACTCGAACGCGGACAACTACCGCTCGACGGCCACGTCGTTCTCGACGGGCTGGACGACGGCGAACTCCACGCTCACCTCGACGGGAACGCCGAAGGTGATTACGGGCGGTGACACCCCGCTGCTCAAGAACCTCGCCGCCGTCACCGGTGTGCGCGGCTTGAACATCAAGGAAACCGAAACCGTGCAATTGTTCGCGCAGTCGACGTACGACCAGCCCACGACGTCCGTGCAGGCGAAGAACGTACGCGCGCAGTACAAGGTCGCTTTCGCGGACCCGCTCCCGTACTGCCTCGACACGACCAAGAACGCCACGACCGCCAACGGCCTCTGCCCGGACGCTGACTTGACGCAACGCAACCGCGTTGTAGTCTTCTTCCTCGGCGAACAGTGGGTCGTCACGAAGATGACGGTCAACGAAGCGCTCAAAGTCACGGAACTCGAACTCGGCAAGGAAGGCGCCTACAGCCCGACGATGAACGTTGGCGACACGCTCACCGCGCCCAACGGCGTGAAGGTGACGCTCACCGACATTACGCCCGTCGGCTTCACCACCGCTAACCTCGCGCGTGCTTCGTTTAAGGTAACGAACACGGACGGCACGACGAGTGTCCAAACGGTCTTTGAAGGTGCCGACGTCCAAGTCGGCGGCGTGGTTATTCGCCCCGTGAAGATCTTCCCGGGTGTGGCGAACACGAACTACGCCGAAGTCGAATTGTTCTCGGACAAACTCGACCTCGTGGACGGCACGCAGATCAGCAACCACGGTTACTGGCGCGCGGCCATCGCGTCGACGACCTCGTCGTCTTCGCCCGCCATCTCGGAAGTCGGCGTCTCCGACCTCACGCAAGGCAGCACGGCGCTCAATGCGGGCGACTCTCTGGTTCTCATCACGAACCAGGGCGCGCTCAAGTTGTCGTACAACGGCCTTGAAGCCGCGGACTACGACACCCTCAACTTGCAGGGTGACACGAGCAGCAACACGCTGACGGCTGGTGAAGGCTCTGTGACGGGCAAATTCATGACGATTACGTCAGCCCGTAGCAACGCCTTCCAGTTCAGCGCTCAACGCGACACGGGCTCTAATCTCACCAGTCTCGCCAACGAAGTCATCAACACCAACCTTGTGAAGGTTTTGATGACGCCCTTCAACGCCACCACGCCCGCGGGCACCGTCTACGCTCTCGGCACGAGTTCCGGCTTGTGGCGTAGGGTGCTCAACGGCTCCGATATGAACTACTCGAGCTTTACCTTGCCCGGCAATTCAACGATGCCGAGCGGGGCGAGTGGCTTGCAGTATTTCTACAAGCCCTCCGAGTCGTCGAGCATCATGGTGTCGACGGGAGTCGTCGGAAGCGTCTCGAACAATATCGCGTTCTTCGTTCCCGAAATCGTGAACGACTCGGCTTCGACGACGGACGCCTACCAAGGTGACGCGAGCTCGATGCAGTGGGTGTTCCGCTGGGACACGGCACGCGGCGGCAACGGTCAATTCGTTATGGACAACGCGTCCACGACGATTGACTCGGCTGGCTACCTGCCCGTGTCGACGAATGCGAACTTCACGCAGTACAGCGACTCGCTAGCGTACCACAAGCCCATCTTCATCTCGCCTCGCGGAAGCAAGGTGACGAGCGTGGGCTCGCAAGCCATTGCGTTGTCGTACGCGACGAAAGTCGTGCACGCGCAGTACATGCTCGCGTCCGGTACGGCGGGCGCGACGGGCAACACGAACACGGCTTGGTACAAGACCGGCGACGTCGCGTTGAACGACGGCGGCTACAAGGTCACCGTGAAAGACATCAACGCCTCCGCGACCGGCGGCGCTGCGGGCGCTGCGGGTGGCGTGCTCGGCCTTGACGGCCTGCGCCCCTCTGTCCCGAAAGCGGACTCCGTCACGGCGCTCAGCCCCTCGACGCCTCTTGTCGTGCCTGCCTCTGCGGCTCGCTCGTACACGAAGATGGTCGTCGTCGGCGGCCCTGTCGCGAACGCGGCCAACCCCTTGCCTGCAACGGACTTCACTCCGGGCAGTGGCGAGGTGAAGGTCGTCGGCGACAAGGTCGTTGTGGCTGGTTACAGCCAAGCGGACACCGCGGATGCCGCGATGGGGGGTTTCACCCCCCCACCCTTTTATTTTTCTTTCAACCCTTAGTGTTTCGCATAACAACGCGCTTTCCAACTAAGTCCGTTCCCTTACCTTTATCAACTTAAAGCGGCAGGTTTTACTGCCAAACAATTCGCGACCAAAACGCTTCCTTCCCTCTTCATTGTTCGCGCGTGGTGGCGCGGGTTTTGTGGGGGGGGGAGGCGCGCGTGTTCGAGGTGGGTTTTCGTGGATACCAAGTGGATTGCTCTCGCGGGTTTGCTCCTCATTGGAGTCGCCCTCTTCGGCTGCGTACAAGGCGGTGGGCAGCCGCCTGCCGCGACCGCGCCGCCGCAAGCGACGCTCGTCGCGACGCCGGTGCCCACGCAGCAAAGCACGCCGACGCCGGCCCCCACGCTGGCGGGTACGCCCACGCCGACGCCGACGAGTAGCGGTACTCAAACCGTGAGCGCGACGCCGTTTCCGGACTCCATCTTGCGCGACCTTAAGGTGAAGACGGAAGCCGAAGTGAACGCGCTCTTTCCCGGCACTCTTCAAGGGACGTTCGCTCTTCAACCCGCGAACGACCTGAATTACGCGGGGCTTTACTATCAAGCGGAAGTCTCGAAGCGCAATTCGCAGGGCTTGACGGAAGTCTACAAAATCGTTGTGCGCCGCCCCTCCGCGCAGGAGCGTCTGAGCCAAGGCGCGCTGTACTCGGGGTCGCGTACCGTGGATGGTCGCGTGATTTCGAACGAGGTTTCTGCTGCTGGAACGCCCGCGCAAACCAGCAAGGGCGCGGTGACGTGCTTTGACGGTAACTACTACGTCATTTTCGAGATCCAGCGGCAAATGGCGTTCGACGACTTGGCGCGCGCGTTCTTCACCATCTGCCCCGCCACCTCATCGTAAGCCTTAAGGCCTGATGGAGAGGGGTTAGCTCCCCCCCTTTTCCTTCTTTTTCTCCATTCTTTTTTGTATTCCCCCTGCTTTCACGAGGTTTTTTATTCCACGCGTCCCCAATTCCTTTCTACTCCTTAGAAATTGAACGAGAATAACGCTTCCATTCCTCCCTTTCTTCGAGTGTGCTGAACCGTGAATCGTCAAACCGTCTTCCGCTGGTTCACGATCGGCATCATTGCCGCCTTCGTGCTCGAACTCTTCGTCGTCGTCATGTACAGCGGCACCACCAACCAAGTGACGCCCACACCTACCCCGACGCCCGCCGCAAGCGTTTCCTCTTCTTTCACTGGACTGGGTGCCGCGGCGGCGCGCGTGACGGCGTTCGGCACTCAAGCCCTTATTAAGTGCGCGGGCGCGGACGCCCGCGCGGAAGGAATCGTGGCGCGGCACCCCGAATTCCAAAACGTGCTGCGCTTCAAGGACCTCTTGCAGGCGGACGTGAACGCGTCCCTCTCGGCCGAAAAGTTCGCGAACGCGTCCGCGCAACTCGAAGCCGAACTCGCTCCGGTTTGCCCTGGCGCCCTCGTCGGCCGCCAAGCCTTTATCGAGTTCACGTCCAGCCAGGTGAACCTCATCAGTCCGTCAGGTGGCTCGAACGCGACGCTTTACGCTCGCGACCTCGCTAATTACTACACGCTCGCTTACCGAACCCTGCCGTTTGCGTACGTGCGGCCCGCCACCGGCGTGAATGACTCGATTCGCGTCAGGGTGCAAGCCTCCCTTACCAACGGTTTGCCGAACGCGCAAAACGGCGACCGCGTCTTTACCGAGGAACAACCCACCCCAACGTCGCTCCCCTTTGAAGTTCTCCCGGCCGCGAACGCGTCCGTGAACGCCTCGAATTCGTTTTCCCTCAACTCCACCACTTCCTCCAACGCTTCAGCAGTGTCGTCCCATTCTTCTAATTCGTCCTAAACTTCGCGTTGAATGCTTTGAATAATAGGTGAATGATTCGACATGGCGATTGCTCCCGGCGATTTTATCGAAATTCAGTACACGGGCCGCACCAAAGACGGCCGCGTCTTCGACACCACCCTGTTGGAGGAAGCCAAAAAGGCGGGCTTGCCCGATGACGCCTCCAAGTACGGTGACGTCCTTCTCGTGGCGGGCAAAGGTCAAGTCGTGAAAGGCCTCGACGACGCCATCCTTAAGGCCGAAGCCGGCAAACCCTCCCGCGTCGAACTAACTAAACCGTTCGGTGAGCGCCGCGACGACCTCGTGGGCTTGGTTCCCTTAAGCAAGATGCGCGAGCAAGGCGTTGACCCCGTCCCCGGACTCTTCGTCGAACTCGAAATGAACGGGCGCCCCGCGCGGGCGCGCGTGCAAAGCGTTAACGGCGGGCGCGTACGCGTGGACCTCAACCACGAGCTCGCCGGCGAAGACGCCTCTTACGATTTTACCGTCACGCATGTTTTCACGCAACCCGCTGACAAGCTTACCGTGTTGATGAAGCATGTGATTCCTGAACTCGCTGCCGGCGCCGTTCAACTCAACGGCGACACTGCTGAAGTGAGAGTCGGCGCCGCGTGGAAAAAAGACGCGGACTACATCGTCGCGAAACTGCGCTTCGTCGAACAGGCGTTACTCTACATCCCACAAGTCAAGAAAGTCGTGGTGCACGAAGAATACGCTGCCGAAGAACCCGGCAAGGCGTAAGCCCGAGAGGACGCGGCGCCTCTTGATTCCTTTTAAGTTAAAGTTACGTTTAATGTACGTCGACGCCACTCCCTGAGAGCGCGTCGCTTTCACGACGTTGACTTGAAGGTATCTTGGGAATGATTTGCGCTTGTATTGCGTCTAACAATTCGTTGTTGCTCAGCAATAGCCTTCGCGCGTATAGCGAAGTGACGAGTTCAGACGTCGTTTTTTGTGTTGTCGACACGCCTGAATCACACGCAGCAAACGCGAAAACCATTTCCCGCACCGATGCCCGCGTCCTGCACGTTGATGAAAACCAGTTTCGAAAAAGTGTTCCAGAACCGTTCCGTTTTCTTTTCTCCGGACGGTACGGCGGCATCCGCAACATTGGTCTCGCGTTTGCGTTCCGCGAGTCGGCGAATTGTGTTTTTCTAGACGACGACACGCGGCCCGCCAACGACGTTTTTCCAATTTACCGCGACTTTTTTTCTCAACGAAAACAAATTGTTACGGGAAAGTACTTGGGGCACGCCTCGATTGGTGCTTTCTCGTTACTTTTGTCCATCATTGACACGCTCCAAGGTATCGACAAGGGCGGTCTCTCTTCCTCGGAAGCCTCCCGTCGACTTATAGATCGTTTTTGCGGCATTCCGGAACCCGTCGAGGCGCCGCTTCGCGGAACCAGTTTTGCGGGCGGAAACCTCGGCGTGTCGCTCGAGACGCTTTCGCGTTATTGTTTCTTTCCGACTTCTTATCGGATTGAGGACGGCGCTTTTTGCACCCTCGCCCCGTTTTACGGGTTTTCCGTTTTCACGCCCCTTGAACCCCCCCTTGTTTTCCACGAGAAAAAGAAGAGCTCGCCATCCACCCTTTATTCCAATCTCTTAAACGAGGCAAAAGGTAGCGTGGTTGGCTTCGCCATTCAAACACTGCTGGAAACGCGGGCCAGCGCTGATGAATTAACCGCCGAAAACATCCAAGAAATCGGTTCCAATGTGTTCCGTTACGCCCTCCTCAAAGAACTTCGCGAAAAAACGGCTGAGTTTGGTTACGCTGAGTTAGTCCAAAAACTAGTGCCCGCCCTTGCGCCAGAATTTTCTCGACTCCTTTCACTCACTCCTGAACAAATCACTCCTCCCCTTGATGAAGTACGACGCCAAGCCGCTCTTTTTCTTAAAACACAAACCGAATGGCCTGCCTTTGTCGAGTCAATGATGAATTAACGCGCAAGTCCATGCTTTCTCGCTCGTCAAGCCGTTGCGAATACGTTTAAATACATTGAGGTTCAAAGTTGTTTGTTGAGCGTTCCCCCAAGACGCTCCAAGTGTTTGCGTTTTAGTTTCTACTCCATAGCCGT
Source organism: Microcaldota archaeon (assembly GCA_037444945.1). Classification (GTDB taxonomy): domain Archaea; phylum Micrarchaeota; class Micrarchaeia; order Norongarragalinales; family JBBILJ01; genus JBBILJ01. Next base: position 16,948 of record JBBILJ010000013.1, read on the forward strand.
TGCCGAGCCTCGCGCCCCAGAGAATGCGGGGACCCAACGCATCCTTTGCCTTTGTTTTTGGCGATTCTTTCCAGGTGGATAATCAATGAGTGACGAAATCGAGAAAAAAATCCTTAAAGGCACCACGACGGTGGGCGTCACGTTCGACGGCGGCGTCGTCGTCGCGGCCGACAAGCGCGCCACCATGGGCACCTTTATCGCGAACAAGGGCGTCGACAAAATCCACCTCGTTTCCGACCGCGTCGCCCTCACGATTGCCGGCGGCGTCGGCGACGCGCAAAGCCTCGTGCGCATCCTGCGCGCCGAACTCGAGCTCTACAAGTACAACAAGGGCTCGCCGCTCAGCGTCGAGGGCGCCGCGACGCTGCTTTCTAACATCCTGCAAGGCAACAAGTACTTCCCGTATTTTGTGCAACTCATCGTGGCGGGCTACGACTCACAACCGCGCCTGTTTGACCTCGACATCTTCGGCGGCATGCTGCCCGACAAGTACGTCTCAACCGGCTCGGGCAGCGTGGTCGCGTACGGCATCCTCGACGATTACTACACGGACGGCATCAAAAAAGACGACGCGGTGAGCCTCGCCGTGCGCGCCGTGAACGCCGCCATGAAGCGCGACAACGCGACCGGGGAAGGCATCGACGTCCTCGTCCTCACCAAGGACGGCGCCAAGCGCCTGCCGCAAGGCGAAGTGAATGCACTCCTCCCTAAGAACAACAACTAAAAACCCGCCCAACCCGCGAAACCCCGAACGAAATTTTCATTTCTTTCTTCCCACACCCCCCCCGCGCCAGCCAACCACTCAAGCCTCCCCAAGGATTGAGTCGCCGGCGCGTCGAAAGCCACGCCTAAGCGAAAGCCTCTTGGCAGTTATAGGTGCATCCCGTTGAACAGTGTCAAGGAAATTCAGGACGCTGTGAGCGAAATCCTGCCTTCGCAGTGCGAGCTCTCCAAAGTCGAAGTCGAAGGACCCCAAGTCGTGCTGTACCTCAAGAACGTGAAGGCGTTCTATGAGGACGAGAACCTCATCACGCGCATCGCGGGCCGTATCCGCCGCAAAATAATCTTGCGCTCCGACGCGAGCGTCCTCACGCCGCCCTCACAAAGCCTCAAACTCATTCAGTCCTACATCCCTCCCGAAGCCGGCGTTCAGAGCATCCAGTTCGACCCGGTCTTTAACGAAGTCGCCATCGAAGCCCTCAAGCCCGGCTTAGTGATCGGCAAAGGCGGCTCGGTGCTGAAACAAATCATCCTCAACACCGGATGGGCGCCGCGCGTGTTGCGCGCCCCAACGGCTCCCAGCGAAGTCGAAAAAGCGGTACGCGCCAACCTGCTCCACACCGCGGAAGAGCGCAAAAAATTCCTCAACGCGCTCGGCAAAAAAATGCTCGTCGCGAGCAACGGCGCCGAGTGGGTCAAGATTACGGGTCTCGGCGCGTGCAAGGAAGTCGGCCGCTCGTGCATCCTTCTCCAAACTCCGAAGAGTAACATTCTGCTCGACTGCGGCATGAATGTGGACTCCACGGACCCCCAGCGCGCGTACCCCTACCTCAACGCGATGAATCTCGCGATTGAACAAATCGACGCCGTCATCATCACGCACGCCCACATCGACCACGCCGGTTTCCTGCCTTACTTGTTCGCGTACGGCTACGACGGCCCCGTGTACTGCACGCCCCCAACGCGCGACTTGATGGTGTTGCTGCAGCAAGACTCCGTGAAAGTCATGAACGCGGAAGGTAAGGGCTCCCCTTACGGCGAGCGCGACATCAAGAAAGAGCTCGCGCACGTCATCACGCGCGAGTACGGCGAAGTTACCGACGTCACGCCCGACATCCGCTTCACGTTCCACAACGCCGGTCATATCCTGGGTTCCGCGCAAGTGCACCTCCACGTCGGGGAAGGCCTGCACAACATCGTGTACTCGCTCGACGCCACCACGCC
>JBBILJ010000014.1:0-17263 GCA_037444945.1 Microcaldota archaeon
GCTCTACCAGAGCGGGAAAGTGATTTTCCCCCTCGAGGAATACGAGTCGAAGATGCAGGAGCACCACCGCAACCTCATCCAGAAAGCCGTGTCGCACTACAAGGCGAAACGCCGCTAAAAAAAATCTCGGCGGCGCCCCCCCCTCTTTTTCTCTCTCCTAGCCTCAAGTCGGTTTTTGATTCCGCGAGTGAAGCCTAGCTTGGAAAGGGAGACGTAAACTGCAGACCCAAAAATTAGCGCTTTTTCGTTTTCCCGCTTTTGCGCGACGGACGTTTCGGCTTGGTTTTCGCGCGCACACGACCCACCGTCGTGGTGGCGCGCACGGGTTTCGCTTCCCGACTCGGCACCAGATCCGCGACCGTGTTTTCTCCCGCCCCCATGAACTTGTAGGCGCGATACGGGTTGAGCCAGTTCGTGGGAACAGTGTCGGAGGCGCCGCCGTGGCCGAAGAGGCCCGAAGCGAGGCGCGGGTTGCACGGGCGTTTTCCGAACGGTCGAGCCATGAATTCCCCTCCAGACACGTCAATAGTTAGGGTAACGCGAGGATTTAACCGTATTCCTTGAAGGACGGCTTGCGTTGGCCTTGCGCGTTCTCGCTCGCGTGCGCTTTCCACATGCTCCCGTAGCGCGCCTTGAGTTGCTCCTCCGCGCTTCGACTATCGCGAAGAGCCGCCTCGACGTGCGCTTCCTCGATGGCGTCTGCGCCTTCCGAGCGCGCTAAGTCGCCGGCGAGGCGTACCAAGCCGGAGAGTTCGCGCAAGCGGAGCGTGAGAGCCCCCGACGCGCCATCAATTTCACGTGCGCGGCGGCGCGCCTCGTCCATGACGCGTTCCGTTGCGTCGAGCGTCATGTGGGGAATTTTGCCGTCCTTACGGATTTCTTGCGCGATGAATTGCAAGAGCTTGGCTTGGTTGGCGGGCGTATCCGGCATCACGGTGTCGAGCACGACTTCGTACCCGTTGCCGAGGATACGGGAACGCAAGGGCGGCAGGATGGAGTCCAAGTCGGTATTGTTGCTCGCCGCCACGAGGACGAAGTCACACGGCACCCCGTCTACCTTTACGGCGGCTCCGGAGCTTTGCGGGTTGCGCCCCACGATGGGGCTCTTGCGCTCCTGCATGGCGGTGAGCAAGTAGCGCTGCAAGTCGCTGAGAGCGGAAACCTCGTCAATGAAGAGCACGCCTTCGTGCGCTTCGTGAATTGCGCCAGCCACAACGCGCACGTACGGCTGCGTCCCGGCTTGGGGGTGGCCGCCATACGGGTCGTGGCGAACGTCGCCAAGCAATTCCGTTTCTGAGGCGCCGGTCGCGGAGACAAAGGTGGGGCGCTCGAGGGGGACGAGGACTTTGCGGGGCTGCCGCCGCTGCGCGGCGTCGATTTCTTCAAACATTTTTTGGTCGAGGACGCGCACTTTTTCGCCCACGCGTTCGTACACTACGACTTCCTCCTCTCCATTATTGACGCGCGTCGTGTGAACCCGGCTCGCGCCCGCCGGGTCGTCAAAATAAGGCGCTAACAACTCCCCAAAGGGGTTGGGGGCACGGGGGCTCTTGTCGACGCCACATGATGGACAAAAGTGTTCTGAGAACGGGGAGAGGTGACCGCAGTGGCGGCAACGGAAACCCAGTTTTTCCGCCACGAACGCGGGTACAAGCGAAGCGTCGAGGAGTTTGGCGTTGAGGGCGGCCACCGCGCTCTTCTCTCGCGCCACGTCTTCCGCGGAACGCACCTCGATGATGGGTCGCTCGGGGTTTTCGGGGTTGTGCCGCACACTCACTTCTTGGCGTGGCTTGGGAAGCAGGTAAGCCAAGGCTTGCGCGAGCATGGATTTCCCCGTGCCCGCTGGACCGACGAGGAGGAGATTGCGCTTCTGCTGAGCAGCGAGAAGAGCGATGCGCACCGCTTCCGCCTGCCCGACGACTTGCTCGAGCGGGTTTTGGGGGATCGGAATTTGCGCCGTCGAGCGCGCAACCTCGGCGGCCTTAAACGCGAACGACATCACGACAATTCAGGGCGCCCGAAGAATAAATAGACGACGAAAAACCGTCGAAAACACCAACGGGGCGGCTTACAAATAAAAAGAGAAAGAAGAAGAGGCGGATAGAAAAAAAAGAGAAAAAGAGTCCGGCAGTTTAGCCGGATTTAGCCGGAAAGAAGCACGGCAATGCCGGGCGGCTGGCGCGTAATCGTGCCGGCGCGCAACCCCGCCACGAAACGAACATTCTTTTGCTCCGCGAGCTCGAGGAGGCGCTGCGTCACGATGCCGTCAAGCACGATGGCGTGCACGCCCTCAGTTTCGCGCGCCACCTTCATGATTTCACGGATGGGAACTTCCGCAACCGTGTTCATGGCGGCATCAAGGACGCGAGCGCGCAAAGAGCCCTCCAATTCCTTGAGGGCAACTTTCGCTTTTTCCGCCTTCTCGGCTTCCTCACCCGTCAACGCTTCTTGGCGAATCGCTTCGCCAGCGGGTTCGAGCACGGGAACGGGCTCCACAACCGGTTCAGGCTCCACAACGGCCGGAATAAAGGGCGCAGGCTCGCCGCGGGGCGGAAAGCGTTCCCCGCGCTCGGGGCGCTCACCACGATAGTCCCGCTCTTCGCGGCGGTTAAAGCCGCGCTCGGGACGGTACTCGCGTTGCGTTCCCTGCTCGGTGTCCGCTTGCTCGACGGGCACGCGGCGGCGCAGGCACTTGATGAGTTCCTTGCGGGAAAGTTCCTCGACTTCCTTGCCGGGCGGCGCGCGCGCCACGAAGTCAATATCGGTGGCGCTCATCATTTCGCGCAAAATGATGTCCCCGCCGCGGTCCCCGTCCAAAAACAGGGTGACTTCCTTTTGCTTGCACAGCTCGATGACGGTTTTACCGACTTTGGCGCCGCCAATGGCGACCGCGTTCTTGATGTCGTTCTTGAGCAGGTTCACGACGTCCGCGCGGCCCTCGCACACGATGATTTCGTTCGAGGAAACCACGTCCGGGCCTGCAGGGAGTTTGTCTTCCCCGTACACACCAATTTCGCCCGTCTTGACGTTCTCGCGAACCATTTCGGCGAGCTCCTTGGATTCCGGCATCTCTTCCGTAATCAAGGACTTGAGCAGGTTCTTCGCGCGGTCAAGCAATTGTTTACGTTTGAGGTTGCGTGAATCCTCGATTTTCTCGGTCTGCACCCGCGCCTCGCAGGGCCCCACGCGGTCCACGATTTCGAGGCTGGCCGCGAGAATCGCGGTCTCCACCATGTCGAGCGAGGACGGCACCACGATGGTGCCCAGCGTCTTGCCGCCACGGTTCTGCGTCTCGACCTCGATGCGGCCGATGCGCCCATTCTTTTGTAGTTCGCGCAAATCCAGCTCGTCGCCGAGCAAGCCTTCGGTCTGTCCGAAGATGGCGCCCACGATGTCCGGCTTCTCAATGAGGCCGTCCACCTCGAAGCGCGCGCGAACCAAATACTTCACGGTATCCACATAAGTTTTACCCATATCATTCACCTAACAACGAATTGCAATCGCCAAAAACTGTGCAAATACAATCCAAACAGTTTCGCTTTCAATTTTTTTCTAATTTTTTTCACTCTACTTTTTTGCTTTCTGTTTTGTTTTTCGTTTTTTTCAAACGCAACTATCTTTCGCGGGTTTCTCCCGCGCGTTCTTGGATGCGCGCAAGCGCAGTCGGGGCGTCCTCAACGCAGCGCACGCCAAAAATGTCGGCGAACGCACGACGCGGCGCACCGTCCACGATGCCGCCTTCACTGACGATTCGTTCCGCGAACGCTTGCGCCTTGCGCCGGCCTTCCTCGTCGAAGTCCGTAAGGACGACGACGGGTTGCCCGCCTTGCAGGGCGCGCTTCACGATGCCCTCGTCTTTGCCCGTAGCAGTCATGACGCGCCCGCCAAGGCCGAGTTCGGCGAGAGCGGCCGCGTCCCGCTTGCCTTCCACGAGCACGGTTCGTTCGCTCAGGCGTTGGCGGAGCTTTTCGAGGCGTTCGAGTTTTTCGCGGGGCAGCATGGAGGTTTTTCGCCAACCATTCTTCGTCGCGGGGGTTTCACCCCGCTGCCGTGTTGACGATTCGGTCATCCGTCGAAACCCCTAGGATTGGGGCGCGTCGGAACGCCATCCCGGCAGGGGTCGGGTGCCCCCGCAGCGGCCGACCTCGCAAAAGCGGGGTGCGTCGAGCAGGGCGACTAAACCGCGAACGCGTTCATCCAAATTTTTCTCCAACAAACAGAATGAGCCTTGAAAGCGTGTTAGAGGACGGTGTCGCGCTTAGCAGCCGCGATACGCTTAGCGTACTCGGGCTCCCAGCCGGCGCGCTCCCTCTCCGCAATCAAGTCGTAAAGGCTTGGAGAAACGCGAATCAGGTCCCTTTCGCTCAAAATGCCGATGACGCGGCTCTTGTCGGTAACGACGAGGCGCTTGATGCCGCGGTCCCGCATTTTTTTCGCCGCCTCATTCACGTCCGCCTCGGCCCCGATGGTTTGGAGGGGCTTAGAGGCGAGCGAGCGGACGGGGGTGCGCACGTTCTTTTTCGCGAGCGCGCCGTAGACGAGGTCTTTCTCGGTAATGATCGCGTAGGGTTCCTTTTTGGCGTTGGTCACGAGCAGGCTACCCACCTTGAGGCGCTTCATCTTATTCGCGGCCTCGAAGGCGAGCGTCTTCTCGCCGACGACGGCGAGGCGCTGCACCATGATGTCTCCAACCTTCACATCTGTCTGCATAACAAAAGTTTGGGCGGGCGAACTATAAAAGAGTGCGCCCCCCCAGCAAGCCCCGAAAACTCGAAAACCGAGCAAAACTGCGTCAAAGAGCGAACAAATTAACTACTCGAGAGCCGAAAACGCTATCATGGGCAAGGGTGCGTACGTCAAGGGGGCGCGGTTCGAGCGCGCGTTGAAAGCCAGACTCGTTGAAGCCGGCTTTTATGTAGTGCGCTCGAGCAAGAGCGGCGTGGATGGCGTCTCCCCCGACCTCCTCGCGCTGCGCAGCACCAAAAAATTCGCTCTCGAATGCAAAGCCGTGAACGCGCCCACGCTTTACATCGAGAAACCCAAAATGCAGGTTTACCGCGAATGGGAGCGCACTACCGGCCTGCCGGTTTACGTGGCGTGGAAGATTGACCGTGGCGGGTGGCGCTTCTTTCCCTTGGCCGCTCTACGCGAAACCCCCCAGGCTTACAAGCTAGACCAAAGCGATTTGCGCAGCGGCCTAACTTTTGACGAAATCGTGGCGTAACGCGCAGCACTGGAAGGCCACTGGCAGAGACGCCGCGAAGCGATACTTATAAGCCCTCGGCGTGCCTTATTCTTCAACGGATTCCATTCCGCTCCTCCGTAAGCGGAACGAACCGAAAAGGTGGTTAGAGATGGCGAAGAAGGAGAGCGAGGCGATTATCCTCGCACCCCCCAGTGAAGAACTTACCGTCCCAGCCGCGCCCAGCGCCGGCAAGGAGAAGAAAGAAAAGAAAATCCAGTCCGTTTACGACTTGCCGGGCGTCGGCGACACGACCGCCACCAAACTCGCTGACGCCGGATACGACTCCCTCGAGCAAATCGCGTACGCCATGCCCGCCGAACTCGAAGAAATCGCGGGCGTCGGGGAAGGCACCGCCATCAAAATCGTGAACGCGGCGCGTGACGCGCTCGAAATGGGTTTTGAGACGGGGGACAAGGTCCTGGAGCGCCGCAAGCTCATCGGCAAAATCACGACGGGCTCGCGTGAACTCGACGCCCTCATCGGCGGCGGCCTCGAAACCCAAGCGATTACCGAAGCGTTCGGCAAGTTTGGCTCGGGCAAGAGCCAGATTGCATTCCAACTCTGCGTGAACGCGCAACTCCCTCCCGACAAGGGAGGCTTGGGCGGCGATGTTCTCTTCGTGGACACGGAAAACACGTTTAGGCCTGAGCGCGTCGCCACCATGGCGCAAGCCAAGGGCTTGAACGCGGATGAAGTCCTCAAGCATGTACACGTGGCCCGCTCGTACAACTCGGACCACCAAATGCTCCTCATCGACAAGTGCGAGGACATGATTAAGGCGAACAACATCAAGCTCGTCATCATGGACTCACTGACGAGCTCGTTCCGCAGCGACTACGTGGGGCGTGGCACTCTCGCTGAGCGGCAACAAAAATTGAACCAGCACTTGCACGCCTTGCAGCGCCTCGCCGACATGTACAACCTCGCCGTGTACGTCACCAACCAAGTGCTGGATCGGCCGGACATCCTCTTCGGAGACCCCACGACCGCCGTCGGTGGCAACGTGCTCGCGCACCAATCCACCTACCGCCTCTACTTACGCCGCAGCAAGGAAACACGCCGCATCGCGAAACTCGTCGACTCGCCCAACATGCCGGATGGCGAGTGCATCTTCACGGTCGACGAAAAAGGCATCGGCGACGCGGATTAAACTCCGCGCCAACCCTCTTCTTCTTTTTCCTTTTTTCCTCCCTTTTTCTCCATTAGCTCGCTCTCGCCTGATTTTCAAAAAACAATAAAGAAAAGAGAAAAAGAAGGAACGCGGCCGTTTAGCCGTGTATGCCGCCAAAGGCGGCCAAGCCCGCGAGGCCGAGGCCTGCAATCGCCGCCGCGAGGATTACCGCCAAAACAAAGGCGATAATCATCGCGATGATGAGGGGGACGAGGACGGCGACGGCGGCGCGACCCGTGCTAAAGCCGTGCACTTCGCGCACCGCGACGATGTGGGGCCAGAGCGAGTAAAGGGAGAGTAGCGAGCCGATGAGGCCGCCAACGATGGGGATGATGTTGAGGATGGCGTTGATGATGAAGACGGGGGCCATTACGAGGGCGGCGAGGTGGAATTGCGCGCCGTAACTGCCTTTACCGCCGAGGAGTTTCGCGATGATCCACACAATTCCGACGCCGATGAAGGCGCCGACGAGGCCGGCAATGAGCATAACAATGGGACTAGTGATGACGGAGAAGGCGCCGAGGAAGCCGTTGAAAATCGTTTGGATGACGCCCGCAATAATACCGGCAATGACAAGGCCGACGGCGAGTACTTTGAGGCCTTGGCCGAGGCTTGCTTTCTTGACGAGAGGCTTGAAGGTTTTCGCGGGCGCGAGCAGTGCGTTCTTCCAGAGTTCAATGTCAATCATGTTTCTCAATCACTCCCGTTGATGCTTGCCGCGAGGCGAAGCACTTTGATGAATAAACCAGCGGGTAGGAGTATAAAAAAGAAGGAGAAACGAGGCGCACCGCGCCTCGGAACGGGGTTTATTTCGCGTATTGTTTCGCGTATTGTTCCGCGTAGTCTCCGATGAAGGGGAGCTTGTATTTCTCGCCCTTGTACGCCTTGTACATGAGGAAGAGCCACGAAACGAAGCCCACTAGCCAGACGAGCGGCACGAGGATGAGGCCGACGAGGGTGATAGCGAGGATGAATTGAATGACGCAGAGCGCGAGCGACCAGAGGATGGATTGGACGGCGTGGAACTTGACGAACTTGTCCGTTCCCTTCACAAAAAAGAGAATGATGCCCGTGATGAAGCCGAACAAGTAGGTCAGCGCACCCATCAGATTCGAGTCGGAAGCCATTGAATTAATTCACCCCGAAGGTCGAACTCTCTGTCCAAAGGGGACGAAAAGCCCCCTTTTTAAGCCTCCCGCGCCGCCTTCGAACCCGAAAACAGTTAATTTTTCGAAAAAAGCGGGTTTTTGAAAGCCGAATTCAGGGCTTAGAACGCCCAAAGACGCGCAATTTTGTTACCACCGATTAGTTTATATATTTCGTTGTTTCGTGTATGGAAAGGGTTGTTGGTAAACTATGGCACTGCACCCGGTTTCTGTCGGAGAACTGCGTTCGCTCAAGGCGAGCGGGCAGCTCAAGGACGCACCCCTCGCGGCGACACCCGCCGAACTCACCAACATGCTCATGCCGATCAAGACGAACGAAAACCACGTCTTGGAGATCATGACGCGTCAAAGCTTTTTGGATTCCAACATCAAGCTCTGGCGTGAATGGCACTTGTACCGCGCGGGCGCCATCGTGCTCGCCGTCGCGGCGCTCTACCTCCTCACCGTCAACGTCTTGCTCTCCGTCGTCGCCGCCGGCCTCTCAGCGTACGTCTACGGCTTGTACTACCACCGCGACTTCATTATCCAGCACCCGCTCAAAAAGCGTGACTTGTACGAAGTCGGTTAAACTCGTGAAACACCATGCCCGCCCCTCATAACATTACCGGCCTTATCGCGAACGCCAACGTCCTGGCGGATGACCCGACGGAGACGCTCACCAACGTCCCGACTCACTTCAAGCCCGGTCTGCCGCCGTTCATGCGTCAACAGAACCGTTGGGAGTACCTTAAGGAATACATTTACGAGTTCTGGATGGTGGGCAAAAAAGCGCAAGTCAAGGCCGCCTTCTTTCTCATCGGCGGCATTCTCGCACTGCCCTACTTCGCGCCCGGCGCGATGGTGCTCTTCATGCTCGCCGGCCGCAATTACTCGATTTCGTGGTGGGGACTTAACGTCGCGAAAACTTTCGGTCACGGCCGTACCCTCGTCATGACCAAATAAAGGCGATAACCATGGCGGAAAAAACCTTCAAAAACCCTGGCTTCGAGGCGCAATTCGTCGCCATTCTCGAGGACGTCGGCATCGTTCGCCCCATGACGGGTCGGCAGTATGGCTTTAGTGAAGCCATGAACGCGAAGTGCCTCTTCGTGCCCGATTCAATCATTGACGCTATCGTCCTCTTCACGCTCGCCTACACGGCGCTCCAATTCAAGCTCTTCTAACGGGATTGTAATGGAATACCAACTCAAACCGTTCGACCGTCCCCTTTCCACGAAAGTCGAGTCGGCTTCCAAAGTCAAGCCGAAACCCAAGGCGAACGCGGAACTCTTCGTTCCCGCGAAAAGCATTGAATCCCGCCCGGACGGCTCCCCGATCGCTCTTGCTGAGGTTGTGACTCGTAAAGACGTTCTCGAGGACTGGCTGTCCGACGAGAAAGCCAGCGCGGGCGGCGTTTACAAGTTTTTCTTCTGGGGCGTCGTGCTCCTCGTCGCCACCGCCGTCACGCTCTTCTACAATATTTACCTCGCCGGCGTGTTCGCCTTTCTCTGCGGTTACGCGTGGAGCGAGCGCGTCATCGGCCAAGCGTGGAGTCGTCAGTGGTACGAAACTAAGACGTTCATTTACACCGCTTAGAGGGATAAACCATGAGCCGAGCCAACCCGTACGCTGAATACAAGATTCGTGTCGCTAGTATCCCTGCTAACGTCAAGCGCCCGATGCTCTTGACGAAGACGCGTTGGGATTACCTCACGGATCACTTGCCCGTGTGGCGTGAAATGATTCGCTTCCGCGTTCTTGCCTACGCGCTGTGCGCCATCGGCGTCTACGCTCTCTTGTTTACGGACGTACCCGTGCTCGCCCCCGTCGCCATCGGCCTCGGCATCTATTACTACATGCGGTACAAGCTCGACCACGACGTCCGTATCATGAGTCAACGTCGTATCATCCAGGCCGGCTGACGCGCGCAACAACGGCACCGAACGCATCACGGTTGTGCCAACAACAAACCCTGTTGGCGAGGGGAACCCGGTTCACCGGCCACTCCCCCTCGCCAACTATCCTTTTTCTCCTCCGGTTTTCTCGTCCAGTCATAGCCCTCTCAGCGCGAGCGGGTCGTCGAAAACATTTAAGTTTCCGCCCCGAGGCGGCGAGGGGTTTTTAATTCGCGGTGCTTGACTAGTGTCCGTATTCTTATGCCGAAGTTTGTTTTCGTGACGGGCGGCGTCCTCTCGTCGCTCGGCAAAGGCTTGTTCGCGTCCAGCACCGCCAAGCTCCTCTCATCCGCGGGCGTGAAAACCAGCGCGATGAAAATTGACCCGTACCTCAACTCGGACGCGGGCACGCTCAACCCCTTCGAGCACGGGGAAGTATTCGTCACGCAGGACGGGCACGAGTGCGACCTCGACGTCGGCAACTATGAGCGGTTCCTCGGCGCGCCCGCCAAGCGCGAGCAAAACCTGATGATGGGGAGCGTGTACAAGAGCGTCGTCGAGAAAGAGCGCCGCGGCGACTACCTCGGCAAAACCGTTCAACTCATCCCGCACGCGACGAACGAAATCCGCGACCGCATCGAAAAAGCGGCGGCCGTGACGGGGACGGATGTGCTCGTCGTCGAAATCGGCGGCACCGTTGGAGACATCGAGAGCGAAGTCGTCCTCGAAGCCGTCCGTCAAATGCGCTTCGCGCGCCCCGCCGGCGACGTCGTCTTCGTTCACCTCGCTCTCGTCCCCACTATCCTCACGGGCGAGCAAAAAACCAAGCCGCTCCAGCACTCCGTCCGCACGTTGCTAAGCAAAGGCATCACGCCGGACTTTGTGGTGGCGCGCAGCGACGCCCCTATCTCGGAGCACATTCGCGACAAAATTCATTGGTTGTGCTCCGTGCGCCATGAAGACATTTTTTGTTCCCCAAATGTTGCCCTCACGTACGAGCTCCCCCTCACGCTCGACGCGCAAGGATTCACGACCGCTCTCGCCGGTAAGCTGGACGTCAAAGCCAAGCCTCCCAAGCTCGACGCGTGGCGCAAACTCATCGAGAAAGCGCGAGCGTTAAAGGAAACGCGGCGAATCGCGGTTGTCGGTAAGTACGCGGGCGCCAAGGATGCCTACAACTCCGTGTTCGAGGCGCTCCTGCACGCCGGGATTCACGCAGGCGTGCGCGTCAACGCCGATCTGGTGGACAGCGAAGCCCTCGAGAAAGGAGCCGTTGATCTCACGCCCTACGATGGTATTCTCGTTCCAGGCGGCTTCGGGGGTCGCGGCGTGGAAGGCAAAATCGCGGCCATTCGATACGCACGCGAAAACAACAAACCGTTCCTCGGAATTTGTTACGGACTGCAGCTCGCCGTCATCGAAATCAGCCGCGACGTCCTCAACCTCAAAGACGCGAACTCGACGGAAATAGACGAAAAAACACCTTACCCCGTCATCGACATCCTCCCCGAACAAAAAGCAGTGGAAGAAAAAGGCGGCACCATGCGCCTGGGCGCCAAGCAGGTCCTCGTCGAGAAGGACACGAAAGCATTCGACCTCTACAAGGGCGAAATGGACGCCGACCACCTCATCCTCAAGCGCTTTCGGCACCGCTACGAAGTCAACCCCGAGTACGTGGAGCGCCTCGAAAAAGCCGGCATCACGTTCAGCGGCCGCGACCCACACCGCAAAATCATGAAAATCCTCGAACTCCCCGACCATTCGTTCTTTATGGGCACCCAAGCCCACCCCGAGTTCGACTCCCGCTTCGAGCGCCCCGAACCCCTCTACTACGGTTTCGTGCAAGCCTGCCGAGACGCCCCCCGCCATGCTTAACCCGAGTTTCCCTGCTTTTCCGCGTTTTTGCGCTTTTCTTTAAAGCCCGACCTTCTTCACTCTAGGAGAAAGGCCGGTCGTCATGAAAGCACTCCTCATTAGTTGCAGCGACAACGCCGCCTTGCGGCAGGTCGGCCGCGCCATCGCGGACGGCGTACGCCAAGCCGGCGGCGAAGCCGTGGAGACGAGCCTAAGGGATAACCCGCTGCCCGCCGGTTTCGACCTCGTCTTCATCGGTTTTCACGCCGCCCTCGTCCCGCCCGCTCACCCCGTCGCTAAAGTGCTCGAGCGGGGAGAGTGGCGCGGCGTCCCCGTCGCACTCTACTGCACGCGCGCGGGATTCGGCAAAAACGCGCTCGCTGCCGCTCAAACCCGTTTGGAAGCGGCGGGGGCGCACATCGTCAATGCGCTCAACCTCAAACTCGAACGCCTGGCGCGCTTTGTGGGTGGCGGCGAAATCAGCGAAACCTCGCTGGTTCGTGCGCGCGCGTTCGGGGAACGCACCGCGCGCAACTTCACTCACCAAGCCCCGGCGGCGAGCGCGGAAAAAACCCGCATTCCGGGTTATCGCAAACCGCGGGAAAACGCGGCCCGAAGCGAAAACCGGGGCGCGAAAGAGCGAGAAAACTAGGGAGTTAACGTCAACACGGGAAAACGCGGGCGCTACTTGAAGACTTCTTCAATGCGTTTGACGGTAACGCCTTTTTCCGTGATTTCCATCGGGTGGATTTCGAGGGTGTGCTTGGTGGAACGCATTTTTCGCACGTAGAGCGTGCGTGTGGATTGCGCGCCTACGCCCAAAAAGTTGAGGAGCAAGACGCCGTCCGCGATGTATTCCTCGACGCCGAACTTGGAGAACTGCATGGCTCCCGAGCCCAGGGCTTGTTCGGGCACTTCGCTCGTGAAAATCGTGGTGAGGCCCGCGCGGCCGATGATGTAGGAGAGTTTGAGCAGCGACTTGCGAACGTCTTGCTCTTTTTCGAGTTGGAACGCCATGGCGGGAATCGAGTCGATGGCGAGTCGTTTCGCCTTGATTTTGCGCGCCACACTCAGCACGTCGAGCACGACCTTGTCGAAATCCATCTGCCCCGGCACCATGGCGTAGGCTTCGTCGCTCGGAGCTCCCGAGCGCGCGCTGGAGGCATCCACAATAGCAATCAAGTCGCGAGCCTCAAGGTCCTTAAGATTCCAGCCGAACTCGAGCATATCTTGCCGCAACTTGTCGGGTGCCTCGTCGAACGTCACGAAAACGCCGGGCTCGCCGTACAGGGCGGCTCCTTGGTAAATGAACTGCATGCACAAAATTGATTTCCCGGTGCCCGTCGCGCCGCTCACCAGAACCGTACGCTTGCGCGGAAACCCGCCTTCAATCAGTTCATCGAGGCCCGCAATACCCGTTGGACAGCGTTCAACCGTCATAAACAACACCTTAAAGCCAGAGAATGACGCGGCAAAGCCACTACACGCCGAGGCGGCTTAAAAGGCTTGCTTTCGCGCGCGACGAATTCACGACCCCAAACGCGTCCCGGCATCCAAGCGGTCGAAGAGCGTTTGCGCCATCAAGGGCAATAGAACACTGGCTTCACCTTCCACGGTGACGTGCTTGGCTTTCGCCTTAAGCTTACCCCAACTAATCGCTTCACGAGTGCGAGCACCGCTGAGACTGCCATCCCACTCTGGTGCCGTCGTCACGTATACGGCGTAGTCGAGACCGTCGCGGAACTGACTCCACCAAATCACGTGATGCTTGCTGATGCCGCCGCCGAGCATCAGTGCGCCGCTTTTTTTGCCCGAAAAGATTCGGGAGGAAAGGAATTTTTCGTCGCGGAAAACGTCGAGAACAAAATCATGATCCTGGGAGAATTCCCAGGCTTGGTAGCCGACGGCGCCATCCGTCGGTCCCGGCACGATGACGGGGATTTGGTTCTTCCACGCCCAGTACAGCAGGGATTGCTCCGCGTTTTTTTCCTTGGAAACGAGGCGGCCGAGTTCCGCGTTGAATTCGTGGGTGCCCAGGCGCCGTTTGCCCGCGCCGTAGAGTTCCTGGAGGAAGGGTTGGAGGCGTTTTTCGAGTATAATTCCGTAACTCTCGTTCGGCACGAACACGTTGCCGAGGCGGTTGATGCCTTTCTTGCGCAGCTCCGCGTCATCCGCCTCAAAGGTACCCGAATAATAATGCGCCCACGTGCGCGCCAAATCATGGTCGAGCGTCCCGCACGTCGTGATGACGACGTCGAAGAGCTTGCGTTTAACGAGCTCCGTTAAATACCCGCGGCACCCCGTCGCCATGAGGGCAGCCGGAAAACTCAAAAAGCGCGGGCCATCACACGCGCGCACCGTGTTCTCCAAAATATCGACGCCGTCCGCCAGCTTTTTAGCGGTAAACCCCCCGGCATGGCTGAATTGCGTAACGAGGTCGGAAACGGAGAGATTACGGCGAGGGCGAAGGTCTACAACCGGATCCATGAAAAGTTGCACCGACGGGTTTTAGGCGGCACGGGAATAATAAAACGCCCGCCAAAGGGTTGGAAAGCCTTTAAATCAAGCGCAACCCTAAAACAGAGCGACGAACCGCGGCCGAGTCGCGGTGCGCCTCGAGTTTTCTCGACGCGAATCAATCGAACTCCACGAGGGTTTAACCATGAAGCAAACCGGCCTCAAAAGTCTGGCGCGGCGCCGCCGCGTCCAGTACGCCCGAAAGAAACGCAACCTCCACCGCGTCAAGAAAGTAGGGGGGCGCAAGCGCCACAGTCGATAACCGGCTCCCAACCAACTTTTCAAGAGGTAATGCATCATGGAACGCACGCTCGTCATCCTCAAACCCGACGCAGTACAGCGAGGTTTGCTCGGCCGCGTCACCGCCCGCCTTGAAGACAAAGGACTCAAACTCGTCGGCTGCAAGATGGTTCACCTAACCGACTCAATTTTGGACGAGCACTATGCGGAACACAAAGGCAAGCCGTTCCTGCCCCACCTCAAGAAATTTATGACGACCAACCCCGTTCTTCTTATGGCGTGGGAAGGACTGGACGCCATCAACATTGTGCGCGCGTTGTGCGGCGCAACTAACGGCCGACAAGCCGCGAGCGGGACGATTCGCGGCGATTATTCAATGGGGATGAACAACCTCATTCACGCTTCCGACTCACTGCAGAGCGCGGAGCGAGAAATCAAACTCCACTTCAAGCCAAGTGAACTCTTCGACTACCGCCGCGCGCTGGACACGACAATCAACAGCGAAGATGAACTCCGAAAGTAAACGGTGAGCTGAAAATGCAGCCGCGCGTTCGCGTCAAAATTCTGCGCGCCCCGCACGCAGCGGGCTTGCCGCTGCCGGCGTACCAGACCGACGGGAGCACGGCGGCGGACGTCGTCGCCGCCGTCGAAAACACGCTCACACTTAAACCCGGCGAGCGCGCTCTGGTCCCAACTGGTTTTCACTACGAGCTTCCGCCCGGGTACGAAATCCAGGTGCGCCCCCGCAGCGGCCTGGCTGCAAACCACGGCGTCGGCGTCGTGAACGGTCCCGGCACCTTGGATTCGGATTACCGTGGCGAACTCAAAGTTATCCTCATCAATCACGGCCAGCAGCCCGTCGACATCAAGCGCGGCGAGCGTATCGCGCAAATCGTGGTGGCTCCCGTCACACGCGCCGCGTTCGAAGAAGCCGCTGAACTCGGAAAAACCGCGCGGGGCAGTGGCGGGTTTGGGAGCACGGGTCGCGCGTAAACGCCTCTCCGCCGTCCTCCTTTTTAGCCTCCTCACTCCTGTCTTATCCTCGTGACTCTAACATGCCCGTCCTGCGTCAACCCATTGTCGTCGCCCTCGGCCACGTAGATCACGGAAAAACTAGCCTCTTGGATGCTATTCGCTCTACAAGCGTGACGAAAAAAGAAGCGGGTCGCATCACGCAGAACATCACGGCGTCCGAAGTCTCACGCGAACTGCTCGCAGAGCGCTGCGCCCCCGTGCTCGCGAAAACCAAGCTCGAACTCAAAGTACCGGGCTTACTATTCATCGACACGCCCGGACACGCGGACTTCACGAACTTGCGCAAGCGCGGCGGCAACATCGCGGACCTCGCCATCCTCGTCATCGACGTCAACAAAGGCATCGAAAACCAAACCGCGGAAGCCATCGAAATCCTCAAAAACTACAAGACTCCCTTCCTCGTCGCCCTCAACAAAATCGACGCAGTCAGCGGGTGGATTTCCAAGCCTGGCGAGCCCTTCTCCATCGCCAACGCCTCGCAGCGGGCGGACGTGCAGGCCGCGCTCGACACCAAACTCTACGAACTCGTCGGCAAGCTGTACGAGTACGGTTTTAGCGCGGAGCGCTTCGACCGCGTCACGGACTTTACCAAGCAAGTCCTGATTATTCCGTGCAGCGCCAAAACCGGGGAGGGTCTTCCTGAACTCTTGCTCTATCTCGTCGGCCTCGCGCAACGCTTTCTAGAAAAGCAGCTCGAACTCAAGCGCAGCGTGTCGGGCCGCATCAGCATCCTCGAAGTCCGTGATGAGAAAGGCCTCGGGCGCAGCATCGACGGCATCCTCTACGAAGGAAACGTCAAGCAGGGGGACACCATCGTGTTCCCGGTTCAGAGCGGCGTCGTGGAAAGCCGCGTGCGCGCCCTCGCCAAAATCAAGCCCGCCGGCGAAACGGGCAACCGTCTCTTCAACACGAACGAACTCGAGGCCGCGAGCGCGGTCGTACTCGCGTGCGATGACGCGGAGCAAGCCGTCGCGGGTACTACCCTCTACGTGGCGCGGTCTCCAGAAGAACTTGTTCTCGCGCGCGACGAAGCGGGCCGCGAAATTCGCGAAATCGTCAAGGAGAGTGATGCGCTCGGCGTCTACTTGCGTGCGGACGCGCTCGGCTCGCTGGAAGCGATCTCCAAACTCTTCGAGCGTGAAGGCGTCCCGGTCCGCAGCGCTGAAATCGGTCGCGTGAGCAAGCGCGACGTCCTCGAAGCGCTGAGCGTGCGCGAAACCGACAGGCTCCTCGGCGTCATTTTCGCGTTCAACGTTCCCGTGGACGATGAAGCGCGTAGCGAAGCCCGCGACCACGGGCTGCAGATTTTCGAGGAAAAAATTATTTACAACCTCGTACAAGGCTACGCCGCGTGGAAGGAGGGACAGTTGGCGGCGGAGAAGAAGGCCGCGTTCGCCTCCCTCGTCACGCCGGCGTTGATCCGCCCGATTCCGGGTTACGTGTTTCGCGCCTCCAACCCCGCGGTCTTTGGCGTGGAAGTCGAAATCGGGACGCTCAAAAAAGAGTGCGTGTTGCTTAACGAGGCCGGCGAAATCGTGGGTCACGTGAAAGACATTCAGCACGAAAAAGAAAGCGTCAACCAGGCGACGCGCGGGCAGCAAGTCGCCATCTCCATGCCGGGCGTCACGTTCGGCCGCCAAGTTAAAGAAAAAATGGCGCTTTATGCGGCCGTTCCTGCCGAGGACGCGAAGACGCTGCTCGAAAAATACCCGCAAACGCTCACCCCTGAAGAAAAAGCGCTCCTCCAAAAAGTCCGAAAACTCCAAGGACAGGCCGCGTTCTAAGCGGCATTTTTAATAGGTAGAGGCCCCCCAATTTTATTCGTCGATTTCTGCGTTCACGTGCGCGTACCTGTTCGCTGATTTCGCTGTTCAACTGACTCGCTCCTTTGAATGGTTTTTTTCGCTTGGGTGGCGGGTCGGAAAAAAAGGTGTTGTGAAATGAAGGTCGTCATTAATGACGTCAAGGGAGGCAAAAGCTTCCAAAAAGAAGTCCCAAAGGAGTCCGAAAGCGCGATGTACAACAAGCGCATCGGGCAACTTTTGGACGGCGGCGTCCTCGGCCTGCCCGGGTACTCGCTCAAAATCACGGGCGGCTCGGATAAGGAAGGCTTTCCCATGCGCCCCGAAATCGGAGCGCGTCGCAGCGCCCCGCTGCTCGG
>JBBILJ010000015.1:0-13502 GCA_037444945.1 Microcaldota archaeon
TTGCGAATACCAGCGCGGGCTTGTGCTTTGCGAATCTGCTTGCACATGTTCGCGTACGTCATTCCCTGCCCGCGCTTCTTCGTAGTCAAGCGAGGGAAAAGCGGGGCGTCCGGGTTAGTCTTCCAGGGGTGGCTTTCCAGCCAGAATGACAAGTGGTGAATGGACTCCACCAAACGGACGCGGCGCATCCCAGTCTTTCCGTCCACGACGAGGAGGGCGCCGTGCTCGTCGAACGCCACGTTCTTGACTTTCAGCCAAGCGATTTCACCCACGCGGCAGCCGGACTCGTAGAGAACGTGAATCAGGGCCTTGTCGCGAGGGCTTTCCGCCGCTTCAACCAGCCTGCGAACCTCTTCCGCGGTTAGGAGTTCTTCAGGCAGCTTTCGCGACTTGGACTTGCCACCCTTTACCCAGCCGAGGCGTTGGGCGTAAAGCGTTTCATCGTTGAGGAGCCAGCGGTAGAACTTCTTGAGAGTCGTGCGGTAAAGCCCCTTGGAGTCCGGGGAGAGGTTCGGCATCCGCTCGATTTGGGCGACAAGCAGCTGCAAGTCCTCTTTGGAGGCGTCAGGAAAGGGCTTCCCAAGCCATTTAGCGAGCTTGACGAGCCTCTGCACGTAGATGAGGACGCGGACTTCAGAAAGGCTCGTGGCCGCGCAGTAGTTGAAGAATTCGAGCAATGCCTGGCTCTTCGCGAACCCGTTGCAGGTATCGGGCTAGCGCGCGAGTCGTTCCGTACAGTTGATCCGCCGAACTTGCCATGACGAACGCCTCTTGGTCAGGCCCTCCTTAAGAGGACCCGTCATGGCGCTCGCTCTTCTTGTCTTAGCGCCCTGGGACGGACTCGAACCGTCGACCTGCTGATTAACAGTCAGCCGCTCTACCGGCTGAGCTACCAGGGCACCCTTCGAAAAAAACTTGCGGACCGCTTAAAGAGGGTTTTATTGGCGCGGGAGAGGCTTTAAACCCTCCGCCTCTAGCACGCGCAGCACGTCCTCGAGGCGTTGCAACATGTAGTCCGGCGTGTGCTCCGCGTGCTCAACGGCGCCGTACCCGTACAAAGCGCGGGCGGTTTTGCAGCCGGCTTTGCGGCCGCTCTCCATGTCGCTCGCGCCGTCCCCCACCACCAAGCACTCGTTGGGCGGCAAGCCGAGCTTCTCGGCGGCTTTGAGGAAGGGGGCGGGGTGGGGTTTGGTTTCGTGTTCGTCGTCGCCGCACACGATGACGGGAAAGAAGTCGCGCAGGGAGAGGTAGGCGAGTAGGCGTTCGGTGCCGGGGCGGTAGCGGCCGGTCACGATGGCGAGTTTGAGCCCGCGGCGGTGGAGTTGGTCGAGGAGGGGTTTCGCGTCGCGGTAAGGTTTGACGAGGCGCAAGCGCGTTTTTTGAAAATCTCGGTGTGCGTGCTCGAGGGCGGGAATGTCCGCGTTCGGAACGACGGCGCGGTACACCGTGTCGAGAGGCAGTCCGGCGAACTTGGCGACTGTGTGCGGCGTAATCGGCGGGTAGCCTTGGGTGGAGAGCGCGTAATTGTACGCGTGCAGGATGTAGTCTCGCGTGTCGGCGAGCGTGCCATCGAGGTCGAAGAGGACGGCGCGAATCATGAGTGAAAAAGGGAAGCGGGAAAGAAAAAGAGAGGAGGTTGCGAGGAGACGAATCAAGGCGAAGGCTTAGGGGAGGAAGTCTTGGTTCTTGATTTTTTCGGGCAAATAAACATTGGAGACGTATTGGAGGCTCTTGCTCGAAAGCGACTGGATTTCGGCCTTGATTTTCTTCTCCAAAAACTTGTTGATTTCGTTCTGCCAGGCTTTCGTCTTGAACCACTCGTACTCCTTCATTTCTTGCGCGCGCTTGATGTCCACGTCTTTCGCTTTGATGGTGACGCTGGAGAGGTCGTAGTGCTCGATGTCGCTGATACTCATGCCGATGAAGTGCGCTTCCTTGCAGCCGAGGCGGTCCGACTCGTGCGCCAAAGCCATGGAGCCGTACTTCATGGTGGAGTAAATGTACCACCCGTACGGGTCTGCATCCGTATTTTTCAGTTGAAGGCCGCCCAGTCCGCCGACGAACGTGTGCGTCGGGAACACCTCGATGTCGTAAACGAGTTCCGTCGTTGGCTTTATTTTTTCGATTCTCTTTACGGGGAGAAGCACGATTCGGTCGTCCACCAGATTCTTCAAGACGCGGAATTTTCGCTGGGCCTCGACGTCAACTGCATTGTCTTTCAGGCGGAACCAGAAGCGATCGCCGCGGACTTTGCGGCTTGCAGCGAAGCCGGTCTTCTCCAAACGGGAAAGGCTTTTGAAGGCCGTAATGAACTTCAGGCCGAGGGCTTTGGCGACTTCGCTCGTTCCCGCAGCCTGAGCCTCTTCGGAGGGCAGAAACGCCAATACCTTGTCCTTGTACAGGACGCTCTCGCCGCTTTCGGCAAATGGCTTGAAGAGAGGCGCGAGTTTTTCGAACGCGATGCGCTTCTGGTTGTTGACGAGTGGCGACAGGCCGCGTCGCGTGAGGCGGTAGAACTCAGCTTGAATGGGTTTCAAGAGGGCGGATGGCAGCGTGCGGTGGATGGAGAGCTTGTTCGGCTGCTTGGCGAGGTGCTGCCGGACGAGGGAGGCGTTGTCCCTCGCCAGGTCCAGGACGACGTTCGACAAGAGTTGGAGCGTTTTGCGGTCGGAAACGCAGACATGATACGCGTCGTGCTTCATTTTCTTCCCGCGAACCGGGTGCTTGACGACCGTCGCCCACCCGCCGAGTTGGCGAATGAGGAGGACGACGTCCGCGGCGAGTTTTCGGCTGATAGTGTTCACCCAAAGGCGGCAGCCTTTCGTTCCGAACCGCAGGTTGCCGTCGCCCCGGAAATAGCCGCGCAAAAACTCGATTTTGAACGCGTTCGGAACGTTGAAAATAATTGGGGGGACTTGCTTGTGCTCCGCGCGAAACCCCGTTTCCAAGATGCGGAGGAAGAGGCTCTCCGTGAAACGGCCGCCGAAGGAAAGGGACGCCGCCGTTTTCTGGGTATTCGCGATGCTGAAGCTCGTTGGAACGCCGAGCGCGGCCTTGACGCACCGCGCCGCATCCGCGTGATAATCGGTTTCGTGGGCTCCGAAGGCGAGGTGAGCCGCGTCTCCAGAAGAGCCCTCGGCCACGTAATAACCCAAGAGTCTGCAAAGCTCCGGACCAAGCGGTAGAAGAGACTGGAAACGGAGCTCGGATTTTCCATACCGCAAGACGTTGTTGGCTTCCGCGTCGAACCGCCCCGTGGCCGCGGCCAGGGGCAAAAAGCGCCCCTCCAACTGCACCTGAATTTTTTCCAAGAGGTCCGGCGCCTTCGCCTGAATCTCGTGAATGAGATTGAGTTGCGTCAGACTCTCGTTGTTCGGGACATTGGCCGGGCAAACAAGGTAGTCGCCTTCCACCAGTTGAGTCGTAGCCTTGGGAACGATGGCAAACCGGTTCGAGTCAAAGACCATGAGGCTCTGCGAAGCCGTGACGCGCGCCGAGTAGCCGGCAGCGGCCGTAACCTCGTACAACTCCTCGAAAATCGGGTGACGAACGGCATTCAGGATTCGACCCGTCGTCATTTTCCCATCATGACTGACTTGCAGCGCGTTTCCGGAGCCGATGGAACGCTCGTAATAGCCGCCGTCCATCACGCCATAGGCGGCCATCGAGCAGTCCACGTAATCCTTGATGCGCGGATGACGGACAAAGCCGGCCTCGTCCACTAACACGATGGGTTCGTTTCCATCAATGCTCAGCACGTAGATGGGGAGTTTGAGTTCTTGGCTGAGGCGTTGGAGGAAGCGGCGGGTGCCGCGCGCGGCTTGTCCGGCCGTGGTGAGGATGAGGCACTTGTTCTTCTTCCAGTACTCGTCCTCGTTAAGGCGGTCGAAGAGAGCGTTTTTTTCCGCGACGAGCACATAATCGACGTCGACTTTCTTGAACTCAATTTGCTCCACAATGCTCGGAATCGCCCACCCGCCGCTTCCCATCTTGGAGAGGTCGATGGTGTCGACTTTGTCGCGCACGCGGTCCGTAATCGTCATGCTGCCCGCCAAGCGGCCTTTGGGTTCGGCGCGCAAGTGGAGGCGTTCGCGGAAGGTGTCGAGCGCAACTTCGAAGTCCACGATCGCCATGTCGGATTCTTTCTGCTCGTCGATGGTGTCTTCCTTGGTGCCCGCAATCGTGCGCTTCTTGGCGTAGTAGAGGTCTCGAAGAGTTGCAGTGAGGTCATTCTCGAGCAGGTCTTTCTTGACGTAGGAGGCGACGAGCATGGTTTGCATGAAGCGCCGCGCGTGGGAGACATTGAAGAGGTAGCGCTTCGCGATTTTGCCGCCGAGCACGATTTTCTTTTCCTTCACATCGAACTTCACGTTCGCGCTGCCGCGCACGGGAATGTCGATGTGCGGGTTGTCTTTCTTGTCGATTTCGCGCACGAGCTGCCCGCCGAGCACGTCGATGCGCTCGATGATTTCGGCGCTCAACGCCTCGCGGTCCTTCGTCGCGGCGCTCTTCTCCTTCGGCTTGTCTTTTTCTTTTTCCGCCATAAATAATCACGAATTTTGAGTGCAAACCGGCGATGAAAACGAATTACTCTTTTTCGGGGTTCTCGCCTTCCTCCTCAATTTCTTCTTCCGCCGCTTCCTCGACCTGTTCGAGGCCGGCTTCCTCCGCGTCCTGCGCTTCAAGCAGCGCCGTGCGCGCCTCCGCAATCACGCGCAGCTTGGCTTCCAACTCAGTTTTCGGCCGACCCGTGAGGTCGTGGAGGGCTTGCGCGACTTCGCCGATGTAGTTGAAGAAAATCTTGCGGCGCGCTTCCTGGTCCGCAGCGCGCGCCAGAGAGTGCAGATAAACGGAGACGTCGCGCGCACACTCCTGTAAGGCGAGCTTGATTTCGGTGACGATGTCTTCCTCGGCGCTGATGGCGAGTTTGCCGGCGCCCGTGTAAGGCACATAGACAGAGACGAAGTTAACAAAAATCGAGACGGGCTGGTTGTCGAGGTCTTTGAGGTCGTAGCGGTTCCAATCGATTTCCTTCACTGCTTGCGCGATGGCGCAGGTACCCTCGTCGAAGAGCAGGGGCGTGCGGTTCGCGTACCGCAGCACTTCGAGTTTCGCGCTCCCCGTCTGGACCGCTTCGCCGCCCTGCGCGGTTCTTTCCTCGTACCCTGCACCCGCCTTGCCGCCGTACGCGATGGCGGCTTCGACGAGGAACGGGATGCCGCCGCGGAAGAATTTGGGTTTGCGCTCGTTCACGCGCAGTTTTTCGGGTTGGAGGAGGTTTTTGAGTGACTTCTCGATTTGTTCTTCGCCGATGGGGACGATGGCGCCCTCGTCGAGGCTCTTAATGAACTTCATTTTTTGGATGGATTGCACGATTTTTTCGGCTTCGTGCCACTGTAGCGCGCTTGGCGCCCGCTCAAGGTTGATGTCAGGGTGCATTTGTTGGAGTTCCTTCACTTTGTCCGAGCTAAAGGACGCGAACTCCGTTGAGAGAAAACTCGCGATTTTGCGGGACTTGCTCGAGGACGCCATGTCCATCAAGTCGCTCACCGTCACGCCCAAGGGGTGCGGCAGGACAGGGAAGGGTTTGGCGGGAATTTCCTTGCTCGCGCGCGGGAACACCACGATTTCCTTATTCGGCTCAACAAGCGTGATTTGGGCGTGCGGGTTGGCGAGCGCGGTACGGCGCAAGTACTCGTACACGCTGTACTCGGAGCGGTTGTAGGTGACTTCCGCGAACTCACTCTCCACGCGCACGCCGCGAAACTTGCCCGCGTAGTCGCGCTCGTTGCGAATCACGGCCTCGTTCGTCTTGACATCAATGGAGATATCGCACTCGTACACGCGCCCGTCCCCGATGCCGCTTTTGACGTGCGTGGGTTTGCCGGTCGTGATTTGGGAGAAAAGGACGGCATAGGAGGCGCCGATGCCTTGCTGGCCGCGTTTTTGCTTGCGTTGGTGGAATTTAGTGCCGGCGAGGAGCTTGCCAAGGGCTTGGCCGACGTTTTTTTTCGGAATCCCGGTACCGTTGTCCTCGGTAATGACTTTGAGATGCCCGTGCGCCCAGCGCGCCACGACTTTCGCGCCTGGCGCAGGCGGGGTTTTGAAGACGACGTAGCGTACGGCTTCCTTGCCTTTCTTCTCAGTTTTGAAATCGTAGTCCCGCTTGAGACCCTGTTGAAAGCCTCCGCTGAGGATGTCGAGCATGTCGGCGTCGTAGATTTCGTCGGGAATGAGAAAGGCTTTGTTGGCGCCGTCCGCGGTGCCAAGCTCTTCGTCACGGGGGCGCGCGCTGATACTCTGGATCTCCACATAAATATCGGGCAAAATGCCGGCTTCCTCACACGCGTCCAGCGAGTTCGTGACGTACTCGTGCACGATGGTGGTGAGGGAGCGAACTTTAGAGGAGTAACCGAGCATTTGGCGGTTGCGCTTGAAGAACTCCGCAACGCTGTACTCGCGGAACTCCTTGCTCAACTGCTCCTCGGTCAGAACCGGTTCGGCGGCTTTGGCGGCCATAGGAATGGATTCACTGCGGAAAACTCAAAAATCGCTTTGCAAAAAAGCCGATTAATGGGGGGGTTGAATTCGCTTGCTGGTTTTTACGTCACGAATGTTTAAAACGCCTTGGAAGAAAACTCACGCAAACGCGTATTTTCGCTTCTTGTCTTCACGCTCGAGGTAGTGAAACACGCTGGAGTGGTTTTGGCCTTCGAGAAGGCGCAGCACTGCTTCGCGCGCGAGCTTGATGTCATCGAAACGCCCCAAGAAGAGGACTTCGTCGCCGGGAATGGAGAGCCAGGCGCCCGAAAAGTGCTCGATGGTTCGCTTGGCTTTGCCTTCCGCGCCAATCACGCGCGCCTTGTAGCGCTCCACTAATTTCTCGTTTCGGCGGAACGCGTCCTGCAGCGAGAGGGCTTCAAGGTAGTAATCGTCCTCGAAAAGCTTGTAGGCAGCCAGTTGCGGGAAACCCGCCGCTAACGCTTTGAGGACTTGCTCGGCAATCCAATCCGCGCCGCCCTCCCCTTCAATTTCAGCGTAACCATCCTTGAGTTCGACCGAGACGCCGCCGCGCTTCTCCACCTGCCGCAATAGGGCGCGGTTGTTCTTAGTGAACAACGCGATTTGCTTGGGCGAGAGGGCGAGTTCGCGCATCAAAAACCACTCAAAAACGGGGTTGGAACTGGGTTGGACTACGAATTCAAAACTTCGAGCATCACTATTGACGCGCCGAAGTTTAAATACCCTCCGCGAGCGAAAAACGCCTTTTTAAGGCTTGAAAGGCGCGAAAACACGGAAATCGCTAAAAAGGAGTGGCGGTGCTTTTCAGGGTTTTTGGATGTAGTCGAGGACGGCTTGGCGGTCGCGCACCACGCCGCGTTTTCTGAAATCGTTAAGGAGCGTGTCGACGTCGTGCTCGAGGAATTGCTGCGCGAGGGGGTGCTCGAGCGGCACGGCTTGCGACCAGTCAATGAGGACGGGTTTCTGGTCCTTGGTTAGCACGACGTTGAAGGCGTTGAGGTCCGCGTGCACGAGGCGCGCCGTCTGGTACGCTTGGCGAGTGTTCTTGAGGATTTCGTCGAGAAGTTTTTCGGGTTTCTCGGCAACGCTTTCTTCGAGCAGCGCGTACTGCACGCCGCCCTCGCCGAGGAACTCCATCACCACCACGTTTTGCTTGTGTGCAATGGGTTCCGGCACGCTCACCCCAGCCGTGTAAGCCGCTTGCAGGTTCGCGTACTCCTTGCCGGCCCACTGCTGGATGAAGGGACGCAGACCGTGCTTGACGCGAAAGCGCGGGTCGCCCTCAATATAGATCTTCATGTGGCGAAAACTCGTCGTCTCGTACTTGAACACTTTCACCGCGACGTAACTCTTCGTTTCGCCCGCCTCGTCGCCCTTGGTAGCGCGAAACACCATGGCTTCCTTGCCTTGCGAAATCGGGGCGTCAATGGAGTCAAACACACGCGCCTGTAAAAACTTCACGAGCACTTGCAGCGTTTTCGGGTCAAGGCTGCGCTCCGTCGTCTTGCCCGCTTCCTTGAGCGGCTTGTCCTCGCGCGAAGGAAGCTTGCGTTTCCACAACCGACTCGACATGAATACACCCACGCAAAGCGAGAATTAATAGCGAGCGCAAACGAGGAGGGACGAGAGGATAGAAAGAGGAGAGAGAAACGAGCGGGCGAGCGTTAGACCGTGATGAGTCCGCGGCGTTTGAGGTTTTCCATTTGGAATTTCGTGTAGCGGTAAACGACGTCGCCTTTTTCGTCGCCTTCCACGCTCCACGGCTTAATGATAACATAGTCACCCGTGCGCACCCAAATGAAGCGCTTGATTTTGCCGGGTACGCGGCACATACGGTCCTTGCCGTCCTTGCACTGCACCATCATGCGGGCCGCGCCGTGCAGCTGCGTCACGATGCCGAGAATTTCCCCCTCACTAGGGCGAGGCAAACGCACGCGTTCTTCCTGCGGGGGTCCGGTCGGGTGAAAAGGCATGGGTGGTAAAATCAACTCGTTGCGGTTAAGGAATCCTGACTAAAAATCATTTGCGGATGGGGCGGCGCGCGCCGCACGCCTCGCACACCAAGGTGCCAAAGGAGCGGTCCGAGCTGCCCTCGATGTGCGTGTCGGGCTTGCCGCACTCGCGACAAATCACGTTGCTCGCGACATAAGCCGCGACTTTATCGTTGATTGTCTTGGACGCGAAACGCCCATTGAGCGCCAACCGCGCGCCTTCAATGGCGCCGGGAACGGCGAGTTCGCGGTACAAGTACTTCGCGAGCTCTTCCGGCGTGCGGCGAATCGTGACCGCTATGGCCTCAAAATTCTTCACGTACGTTTTAACGCCTTGCAGCAGCACGTCTGCTTGCGGGACTTCGAAACGCGAGTCGGATTGCTTGCGCGCGGGAACCGCCGCGTACGCTCGCACGAGGAGAGCCTCATAATTCGACGGGTCGCTGATCGCGACGGGCTTGGGAACAGCGGGGGCAAGGGCAGCCATGATGATCAGAGAATCTTCCAATATTTCAAAATACCTGAGCAGGAACTCCACGACTCTTCCGCGAATAACGGGAGAAGGAGAGCGAAGGAGTATTGGGTGAGCGGCGTTTAAAATACTGCGCCGCTACGGCAGCCAAAGCGCAGCCCCAATGCCGACGAGTGAGAAAAACACGAGCGGAGGCAGAGCAGGCCAGTAACCTTTCTTTTTCTCGATGACGTAGAACAGAAGCGCAATGCCGGTCGCGCTCCCCACCAGCGCCCCCGCGGCCGCCAAGGGACTTAGACGCAGCGCGGAGACGGCGAGAACCGCCGGGATGACGAGGTCGCCGGTGCCGAGTTGGACGTTTTCGTGCTCGCGCTTGAGTTCAATGCTGAACGCGGCTTGCCGCTTGCCGAGTTCTTGCGCGAGCGTCACCATATGCTTGGAGCCAAAGACGGCGTAAACATCGTACGCGGCGAGCAGGACAGCAAAGAGGGCGGCGGGCCCGATGTCAAGGCTGGCGCCGAGCAAGGCGCCGACGACGCCACTGCTAAACACGAGGAGCGCGTTCTTGAGTTTGGGAATGAGCAGGCGCGCCACGACCGCCGCGATACCAACAAAGAGCGCTACGAGTTCGCTGCTAAAAAGGGAGGCAAAAATATTGGCGGCCGTGAAGAGCAAAAGCAGTTCGAGGCCGAGAAAAAGGCGCCGGCCCTTGTAGAAGCGCAGCACGAGGAGCAAGAGGAGAGAGGCGACGAGGACGGAGCCGAAAAAGTAAAGCGAGTTCGCGACGTCCGCCGGATTCTGGGTCACGCTCACGCCCGCCGCCAAGAGGTTCGCGCCCACAAAAAAGGCGAGCACTTGGGCGGCGAGAAAAGACGCCACGATGAGGAGCGAGGAAACGCGCATGACGAGAGCGTAGGTGGCTGGTTGTTAAAAATGGGGGAGAAAGAGGCGGGACGCGGCGCCGGGTTACCACTGCTTAGGTCGAGAGACTTTGATGTGACCTGCTTTAGGCTCGTACAAGTCGCCTTGGCGCTTGAGTTCTTCGAGGAGGCGGCGCGCGCTCACCTCATCGATTTGGTAAGCGGCGAGCTCGCGAACTACATCCTCGATGGCGACGAGGTCCACGTTCTTCTGCAAGTTTTCAATGACGCCGAGGACGGTTCGCACGCGGTCGAGCTTGCTCTTCGGCTGTCCGATATTGATGATGTCCGAGTCAATGCGACCCGTTTCGCGGTCCGTGAACACGTCGCGCAGCACGAATTCTTGGAGGCGAATCGCGCGCTCCGCGTCCTGCACTTCGACGGTGTTGGAAAGGCGGAGCTTCGCAGAGGCCTCCGCGAGACGAATAATACCCTCGATGGAACGCGCCGTGATGGGAAAGTTGTTGTTCGCCTTGCCGAGCTGGCGGATTTCGAGGTAGAAGGACTTAATTTTATCACCGCTCTCCGGCGTGAGGACGGGAAAGATGTTGCGGCGCGCGTACGCGATGTACTTGCGCAACAAGTTGGCATCAATGGGGGGAATGATCGGAGCTTCCTCCTCCGTCACGATGCCGCTCGCCGCTTCGCCGCGCTTGCGCGCCGCGTACTCGTGCCCGATGAGGATATGTTCCGCCATCTTGCGGTCCTGCGATTCATCAATCACGTCTTTAATCGTGAAAATCAAGTCAAACCGCGAGAGCAGGGTGGGAGGGATGTCGAACTGCTGCGCGGGAGGACTGTTGGGGTCAAAGCGCCCCAGCTTGGGGTTTGCGCCCGCCAGAATCGCGGTTTTCGTTGGGAGCGTGGTAATAATGCCTGCCTTCGCGATCGAAATCTTCTGCTGCTCCATCGCTTCATGGATGGCGGAGCGGTCCTCATCATTCATCTTGTCGAACTCGTCGATGTTCACTTGCCCGCCCGAGGCGAGCACCATCGCGCCCGCTTTCAGAATCCATCCTTCCGTCACCTTGTCCTTCTCGGCAGAGGCCGTTAACCCCACCCCACTGGCGCCCTTGCCGCTCACGAACACGCACTTGGGTGCGAGGCGTTGAACGTATTGAAGCAGCGTGCTTTTCCCCGTATTGTGGGAAATGACGCCGTTCGCGATGAAGCGGTGCCCGCCCGGAACTTCCACGTCGTAAACATTCGCCGTGCCGGCGCGGCGCACCCTCACCACGCGTTCGCTGCGTTGCCCGCCGAACTCGTGGTGGAGGTCGTTACACGCCTCCACGAGGGCGGCAAGCTTGTGTTTCTTCTTCTCTGAACGAAAACCGACGTGCTTGGCGTACTTGCGGATGGATTGCGCGCATCGAATCGCGAGGTTGTGTTCGTTAAGGCGTGAATGGATACCGAAGCGCAAGAGGAGGATTTGAACGTCGCGCAAGAGCTCGGTGCTGGCGGACTTGAGTTGAATCGCGCGGCTTCCGCGGCCTTTAGAGAACACACAGCCGTCCGCTTCGAAAAGCCACGCGATAAATTCTGCAGCGACCGCGTTGCCAGACCTTAGAATCAGAGGGGGGACGCGGTGTTCGCGCAAGAAGCGTAAATTCGCTGCAATGTTCGTGTTATACAGTTCGATGACGGTCATCGGTTTCTTTCCTGGCCGGTGCTCCGTTCGAATGTTGACGTCCACCTTGAATTCCTGCTTCATGGCTCGCGTCAGGAGCGGAACGAGGTCCTGTTCCTCGCTGTTCACGTCCATGGCGACGACGGTTCGCGTTACCCACCCGTCGCCGAGAACATAGCCGAGAAGGCCGGCAAGACGGGGCGTTAGGAGGTGAGGCAAGTTGAAGGGGGTGCGAGGGCCTCGGCGGTAGGGGAGTGGTTTCCAGCCTGTTTCGACGAGTTTCGTTATGCTGCAGGGAATCCACGAGATGACGGCGAGGCGGTCACCGACGTTGATTTCGTCTAATCGTTTCCAGGTTCGTTCCCGGTTTTTGACGGTTAAGAGGGGGTGGTTGTACGTCCCTTTGATGCTTTTGCCGGATTCCGTAACGACTTCAAGGATGGGTTGCGCAGGATAGGCGTGAAAAACGGTTGCGGTTGCGCGGTGGTAGCCCTGACCCGTTAGGAGAGGTTGGTTGATTGCTTGCAAGTGAGAGGAACCCAGGTCGTCAAGTTTTTGGATAGCGCCATTCCCGAGGATGATACGTTCATCTCCAATCAAGCAGCCGGGGTCGCCGATGAGTAAAATGTGCGAATCGTTTCGGATGGGTTCCCCGTCGGGAAGGATTTTGCCGGGCGTGCCGCCGAAGAGTTGCAAGGCAATCGCGGACTTCATTTCGTCGTAACCGTAAATCGAGGGCGCGATGCTCTTCACGATTTGCTCGAACAAGTGCGGGTCGCGGCTGAGCGCGAGGATTTTTTGTTCCTCTTCGCTGGTGATGGCGAGTTCTTCGAACTCTTGCTCCATCTTGTGTACGTGAAACACGTCCACGAATTTTTGGTAGACGGGAAGCGTCTTTTTGCCTTCTTTTTGGGGGCGGAGGCGCAGCGTGCCCGTCACGACGATTTTCTCGCCGGGCAGGATGTGGTTCACGAGGTCGTCCTCCATCCACAACTCCACGCTCGCGGACGTTGTGCCCCCTTTTGTTTTCTCCACCAATTCTTGCACTTGGGCGCGCTGGATGTTGACGAACTCGCTGTTCTCCTCGATGAGTTTAAAATCGCGGCGCCCGCACCGGCAGAGTGGCGGCGAGGAGAGTTCGAGTTTTTCGGTCGGGGATTTGATCGTGGTGCCGCAGTGTACGCACTCCCAAAGCGCCATGGCCAGCCGCGGCTTGATTTCCGTGACCCAATTCACCACGCCCGCGACGCGAAACAGCCGGCTCAAGTGCTCGGAGCCAAGGTTTTGCACGCTGACTTCGAGTTCGTCGGGGAGATTGGAGAAGCGCACGTGGGGCTTGAACGGCTTGTCGCTCGCCACGGAGAGGCCGAGGCCTTCGAGCGCGGCCTGCGCCGCTTTTTGGTAATGGTCGGGGTGTTGCTGCACGGCGTCCGCGAGTTCGGAGTCAAACTCCGCCAAGTCGCGGTAATCCAAGTCGTAGGAGCGCACTTGCGGGTAGTGGCCCTCGAGCTCGCTGAGCGAGGCGCGCCGCGCCTCAAAGTACTCCTCGAATTTCGCTTTCTCTTCTTCCACCGTTAGCACCCACTCAAACAAGAATTGAGGGCTACAAGCAAGTCCCTCCTTCTTAAAAACGATTTTGCGGATTAAGGAAGTGAGGGGGGTTACGGGGCATTAAAAGCCAGAGAGAGGCGTGCCTGCCAGTGGCGCGCAGGGCTGCGGAAGGGAGAGAGCCGAAAGTAGGCGAGAAGAGGGTTTTTTAGGGGCGGCGGCATGAAGAGGAGTCATGGCGAGAAGTGACGAGCCGGACGACTTGGAGCGCGTGGAGAGTCAACTCGAGTTGTTGAACGAAAAACTCCTTGAATTCGAAAAACTCGAAGAAAAAATGGACCGCTTGCTCGAAGACAAACTCCACGAAGTCCGCATGCTCGTCTACGTGATTCTACTCATCGTCATCATTCAGCTCGCCTACA
>JBBILJ010000015.1:13512-17134 GCA_037444945.1 Microcaldota archaeon
TCAAACTGCTCCAATAAGGCGAACCTCAGAGAAGGGCGCGGCATGAAATTCAATCGCCTAATTCCAGAGTTGTGCGTCAGCGACCTCGAGCGAAGCCTTTATTTTTACGTGAAAATCCTCGGCTTCAAAATCAATTATTTTCGTCCCGAGACCAGATTTGCGTTCTTATCGCGTCAAGGCTCACAAATCATGATTGAGCAAAACGCGAACTCGCCTTGGAGCACAGGCAAATTGGCGCGCCCGTTCGGAAGAGGCATAAATTTGCAGATGACGGTCGACAAGCTGGAGCCGCTGCTTAAGTCACTCAAACGGCACCGCTACCCGCTCAAAGTGAAACCCGGACTAAACTGGTACCGCAAAGGAAAAAGCTTGCTGGGCGTACGCGAATGTTTAGTGACCGACCCCGACGGCTACTTGCTAAGGTTTGCCGAGGAAATCGGAACCCGCCGTGCGCGATAAAATTAGTGCCGTCGAGCGACGGCTTTTTTGGCGGCGGCCTCGATTCCTTGCTGACTAATCCCGTATTTTTCGTAGAGTTGGGTGGCCGGGCCGCTTTCGCCGAACGAGTCGCGCATGCCGACGCGCTCGAGGGGCGCCGCGTATTTCTCGCTGAGTAATTCCGCGACCGCGCCGCCGAGACCGCCCGCGATTTGGTGGTCTTCCACGGTGACGAGGGCGCCGCATTTTTTCGCGTAATTGACAAGTTCTCCTTCGTCGAGGGGCTTAATCGTGTGAATGTCGAGCACGGCGCAGTTGATTCCTTGCGAGGCGAGTTTTTCGGCAGCGAGCAGTGCGTCGTAGAGGGGCGGGCCGGTGGCGAGAATCGCGCAATCGCTCCCTTCGCGGAAGACTTCGGCGCGCCCGACTTCAAACGGCGTGGCCGGAGTCGTGATGGAGGGGAGTTTTTCGCGCGAGAGGCGCAAGTAAACTGGACCAGGGTGCGCGGCGGCGGCGAGTGTGGCTTTGCGGGCTTCCTCGTAATCGCAGGGCGAGAGCACGGTCATGTGGGGCAGGACGCGCGTGAGCGTGATGTCTTCAAGAATTTGGTGGGTGGCGCCGTCGGGGCCGACGGAAAGGCCGGAGTGCGAGGAAACGATTTTGACGGGCTGCTCGTTGAGGCAAATCGTGGTGCGGACTTGCTCCCAGTTGCGTCCGGGTGAGAAGGCGCCGTAATCGGTGGTGAACGGGATTTTGCCCATCGCCGCCAGGCCGGAAGCGACGGTCACCATGGCTTGTTCGGCGACGCCGCAGTCGAAGAAGCGGTCGGGGAAGCGTTGCTCGAAGTAGTTCAGGCGCGTGCTTTCGCTCAAGTCCGCGGTGAGCGCCACGATTCGCTCGTCTTTTTCGGCTGCCTCCACGATGCCTTTGCCAAAGCCGTCGCGCTGCAGCAAGCGCGGCGAGGCGGCGAGGTCGGGGACGAGTTTCGCGTCCGGGTTGAACGGCATGACGATCACTGATTTTCGATTCGCTGGCGTTCGGCGTCGAGTTCGGCGAGGGCGGCTTTGGCTTCTTCCGCGTTGGGGGCTTTGCCGTGCCACTCGAAGCGGTCCACCATAAAACTCACGCCTTTGCCGGGCGTGGTGTGCGCGATGAGGACGACCGGCTTGTCGCGCTCGGTTTTGGCTTTAGCGATTGCGTCGAGTAGTTCAGTATAGTTGTGGCCGTCGGCTTCGAGGACGCGCCAACCGAACGCCGCGTATTTTTGCAGGAACGGTTCGAGCGGGAGGACTTTTTCAGTGTTGCCGTCGATTTGGATGCGGTTGCGATCCACGATGATGATGAGATTAGAGAGCTCGTACTTGGCGGCAAAGAGGACGGCTTCCCACGTGTTGCCTTCATCGTGCTCGCCGTCGCTCGTCACGCAAAAGACCTTGTTCGGTTTGCCGTCGAGCCGCAGCGCGAGCGCCATGCCAGCGGCTTGCGCCAGACCGCTACCCAACGGACCACTCGTTGTTTCAAGGCCGGGCAAGCGGAGGCGTTCCGGGTGACCTTGCAGCCGGGAGCCGAGCTTACGCAACGTTTGAAGTTCAGCGACGGGAAAATACCCCCCGTGCGCCATGGCGGCGTAACGAATCGGGCACACGTGCCCGTTACTCAACACCAAAAAGTCGCGCTCCGACCAATTCGGGTTGGCGGGATCATGCTTGAGCGCGTTAAAGTAAAGGACGGAGAAAACGTCAGCCAGGCCTAAGGGTCCAGCAGAGTGGCCGCTGCCCGCGGCGAGGAGCATTTCGATGACACTGCGGCGCAGCGCGTTCGCTCGCAATTCGAGTTCGCGCACGTCCGTGACTGGTTTAAGGGCGGGCACGGTCAAGCGCCTCCCTCACCTCCGCCAGCGCGGCGGCAGGAGTAGTGTTGGATTTGAAGAGGCCGGAGCCGATGACGACGGCGTTCGCGCCAGCCGCAATCACGGACGCTGCGTTCGTGGCTTTCACGCCGCCGTCCACGCAGATAAAAACATCGGGAGCCAGGGCGCGCAGTTGGCGGACGCGCTCGAGGGATTCGGAAATGAATTCCTGCCCGCCCTTGCCGGGCTCAACGCTCATCACGAGAATGGAGTCAAGTTTTTTGAGGTACGGGTCGAGGGCGGTGAGCGGGGTGGCGGGTTTCAGCGAGAGGCCGGCGCGGATGCCGAGCGAGCGGATGGCGGCGAGGTCGGCGGCAGGGTCAACGGCGGCTTCGACGTGGAAAATGATTTCAGTCGCGCCGGCGGTGCCGTATGCGTGAAAGTAGTCGACGGGGCGCTCCACCATCAGATGGACGCTTTTCGGTTTCTTCTCAGGGAGGTGTTGGAGGAGTTGGGGATTCATGCGTTCGCGTGTGTCGGCGGGAACGAATCGACCGTCCATCACGTCAATGTGGAACGCGTCCACGTCGGCGAGGCTCGCGAGTTGTTCGTCGAGTTTGGAGAAGTCCGCGTTGAGCAGGGACGCGTGGATTTCCGCCATGATTATCCGTTCACCGTTGTAGTCCGAGCGAATCGCGAAAGGTCCTTGGCGGGCTATTGGTTGGTTTCCTGGTAAGGGGCGCCTTCAAGGGCGTGAAGTTTTTCGAGGCGGCGAATGTGGCGCTCCGCGCGCGAAAAGGGAGTTTCGAGGAACGCGTCCACGATGTGCAGCGCGTCCTCTTCAGTGACGAAGCCGGAACCCAGCGAAAGCACGTTCGCGTCGTTGTGCTCGCGCGCGAGTTTGGCGGCCTCAACCGTGAAGCAGAGAGCGGCGCGGATGCCCTTGATTTTGTTCGCCGCCATAGCTTCTCCGTTGCCGCTCTTGCCGAAGACGATGCCGCGGTCCGCGCCCTTAGAGGCCGCGACTTTTTGGGCGGCGGGCGCGATAAAGTCCGGGTAGTCGCAACTCTCCTCGTTGTTCGTGCCGAGGTCGATGACATCGAGGCCGCGAGACTCTAAGTGTGTGCGCACGGCTTGCTTGAGGCGGTAGCCCGCGTGGTCGGAACCCAGGTAAACGCGCATGAAAGTCAAACTCCTTTTTTGGTGCGCGCCTTTACGCTTCAGCGAATTAAAAACACACCGCCGCCCCGAGCGCGCCCCCAGCTGAGGCAGGGGGGTAACGAGAGTGTCCAATAAATCTGGGTTGTGAGGGTTCTCACGTTGTGGGCGACGGCC
>JBBILJ010000016.1:0-16419 GCA_037444945.1 Microcaldota archaeon
AAAAACCGCTTCGTCGTGCAAGCCTTCTAAGAGTGCACCTGTCGCGGGTCGGTAGCACTATCGGCTCGCTTTCTCGAAGTAGTGTCGGTTGAGGTCGTCGTTAAAGTAGCGTGCCTCGAGTTCGTGTGAGTCGCGCGGGGGTGTCTGCGGCGAAACGGGCCTCACTTTGCGTAGGCGGCGCGGTTGGTGCGCGTGGAAATACAGGTTGACGGCTGGCATGTTAGCGTGAACCTCGCGAATTGTTGTCGTTGCGCGCGTGGTGCGCGTCGCGGGCTTGTTGGTAAACTTCGAGGGTTTGGGTGGCGACTTTTTCCCACGTCAGGCTTTTCGCTTGCTCGGCGGCTGCGTCCCGCATCTCTTCGCCGAGTTCGGGGTGTTCGATGAGGGTAAGGAGTTGGTTTGCCATTTCGTGTGTGTCCCAGAAATCGACGCGCAGCGCGTGGTGCAGCACCTCGCTCGCGCCCGCCGACTTGCTCAAAATCACGGGCGTTCCTGCGGCCGCTGCTTCGAGGACTGTGATACCGAAGGGCTCGCTTACCGACGGGAGGACGAAAACGTTGCTCATCGCGTACAGGGCGGGGAGCGAGTCGTCCGGTAAATAGCCCGTGAAGGTAACGCGGTCCGCGAGTCCCAAGTCGAACGCGAGGTTCACGAGGTGTGGAAGGAGTTCGCCTTTGCCGGAAATGACGAAGTGCGCGCGCGGTTCGCGCTCCGCGACGAGTTTGGCGGCCTGGAGAAAGAACTCGACGCCTTTCTGCACGGAGAGGCGGCCGTGGTAGAGAACAATGAAACTCTCCGCGGGCCATCCTAATGCTTCCTTGGAGCGTGTCGTCGAAAAGCGCGACGCGTCAATCGCGTTGTAAACCACTTTCACGCGTTCCGCGTCCGCGCCGAGGGCTTGAATGAGTTGTTCGCGCGTGCGTTTGCTGACCGCGATTACGCGATCCGCGCCCCGAACGCCTCGTTTTTCGACGTCGAGAATCCAATCCCAGGGGTTGCCGCCCGTGCGGTCGTTTTCCGTTGAGTGAACGGTCACGACGAGGGGGAGGTCGAGGTGCTGGCTTAGTTCGAGGCCGGCGAGTATTGTCATCCAGTCGTGGCAGTGAATGAGGTCGAAGGGTTTTTGTGCGTGCCTTCGCGCGACTTCGCGAACGACGGCGCGCTGGTAGGCGGCAATGCTTTCGAATAATCCACCCCAAAACGGGGCGGGAAGGTCGACGGCGGCGGACGCGTACGCGCCGGCTACGATGCCTTGGCGTAGGGCTAAGGGGATGGGGACGATTGTGGCCCACGGCACGCTCGCGTTTTCTGTCCCTTTCGAGCGCGGCATGAAGAACGTGATGTCGGTTCCTTGTGCGGCAAGGCCACGCGTCAAGTAGTAGCAGTGAACCGCTAAGCCCCCTGTTTGAAAGGGTGGGAACTCCCACCCCAGCATAGCCACGCGCATTACGCCGACACCGCCACCCACAACACCGATTAATTGAAAAGCAGTTTCTAGAACGCTCCGTTCGCCAAACGCGCGCTCAGAAAACCTGCTTTTACGGAAATACCGACCTTCGATTAGCCGAAAAGAGAAAAAGCGGTTCTGGAATATAAGTTTAACCCGTTTTTATTCGGGTTCGGGTGCGCGCGTTTCGCCAAAACTAGGGTTCTTCGCTGACTACTCTTTCTTGGAGCCAGCGAGCATGAACTGGGCGAGGAGGGCTTCGAGTTGAATACGCTCGTTCGCGCCTTCCACCATTCGGAACTCGTACTCGCCTACCTTGTCGACGAGTTCGACTTTCTGTCTCTCGCTCACTGGCAGGCGCGTGATTTCCCTAAAAATTTGACCGATGACGTCCTCGCCGCTCATCCCGTACTTCACCATTAATTCGTCGAGGAGGTCGCGAGCCGCTACAAACTTGCCGCTCAGCGCTAAGTTCACCATTTTTTCGACTTCGGCTGGGCGCGCGCGGCTCGCCACGCGGAACACGTCGTCCTCGGTGACTTTCCTGCCGGCAATCGAGGCGCCCTGTAAGGCGTTGACGGCTTTGCGCGCGTCCCCGCCCGCCACGTAAAGCAGCGCGACGAGGGCTTTGTCGTCTAGGTGCAGTCCTTCCCCTTTTGCGGCGTGCCCCACCACTTTCGCGAGCTCCTCATCTGAGAGGCGGGCGAAGCGGAACACCGCGCATCGCGATTGAATCGGCTCGATGATGCGCGAGGAATAATTGCAGGAGAGGAGGAAGCGCGTGTTGGCGGAGTAGCGCTCCATGGTGCGGCGGAGGGCTTGCTGTGCGTCATCCGTGAGGGCGTCCGCTTCGTCGAGGAAAATAATTTTGAACGGCGTGTCGGAGAGGGCGAGCGTTCTCGCAAAATCTTTGATTTTGCCGCGAATCACGTCGATGCCGCGCTCGTCGCTGTTGTGCAGGAGAATCGGCGTCGTGCCGCCCCAGAAGCGCTCGGCACCGGGAACGGAAAAGTCGTAAACGTACCCGTTGTACGGTTCCGCCTCGACGCCGGTCACTTGAACAGAGTAAAGGGGAGAGTTCAAAAGTTTCGAAAGAGTCGCAACCGCCGGCTTGTTTTCAAGGCGGGTTTCTTCAAGGAACTTCTGGACGGTTGTTTTGGAGACGCGCGGGCTCCTTTTTGCGTACAAACTGTGACGCCGGAAGTATCGGAACTTGGGTGCGTCGACTTCCTTGAGCGCGTTGAAAACGAGGTTCGCGGGAAGCAAATCCTGCTTGACGTACGAAAAGTCAGGGTTCTTCCAAATCAAACGCGTTTCGATCGGGTAGTGTGCCGTTTCAATCCCGCTAATCCGCCCTAGCCACGCCGCGTCAATCAGGCAGTTGGAAGACCGGGAGGAGTATCGGAGCACTCGTCCCCACGCGCCGGAAGCGTCTCCCGCATACCCTTTGAGAAACGCAAGTCGCTGCTCCAACGGCGCTTCAAAAACGAACGAAGGGACGCGCTTGGTGCGTGCATTGTGCTGCCCGCTCGCGTCGTAAAACTGGGAGTGCAAAAACTTGACGAGTTGCGTGTTTAAGGCTCGGACTTGGATAGAGGAGCCGCGCATCCGGTCGAAGCCGGAATACCCGATTTTTTGGAAAGTTGAAAGCTCAAATTCTCGTTCGAGAACCTCGCCCGCTTGATAAGCGACGTCTTCCTCGTGACTGCCGACCGTAAAAACCGTAACGCCACTCGTTTCTTTCGGGCTGAGCGTCGCGCACCCTTCAGCCAAGTAAAGCCCTAGAAGCCAAGCGGACGGGCGATTCAACGGCTGGTCTTCAAGAATGTTTTTCACGCGGGGATTCCGCACGCTTCTTCCGTGCAGCAAGTTAAACTCTTGAGGTTTGAACTCGGAAAGAGGCAAGTTGACCTCACGGCCAGGCAGGGCTTGGGCAAAACTGATGAGCAAATCTCCGCCACGCACTTCCTCGGCGGGTTTTGAAACAAGATTCCCGAATTCGTCGAAAACGATGAGGGAGTGGTCCGCGCTCGTTCGAATAAAGCCTCCCTCGTACCGGATGCGCACGAGTTTGCTTACCCGGTGACGCGAGAAGGTTCGCACGGGGAGAAACGAAACCTTGTACTGGCTGTCGAGAGAGAGCACTTCTAAATCTGTCGGGTAGGCGTATTTATCTTCACTTTCAAACGAGACAGTGGCAAGCTCGCCAAACGTCGTTCGCTTCATCACGCCTGCTTGGCGGACGAGAACGGGCGTTTCGGGCGCCACGCTCGCGTTCAACTCTAAAAAAGACTGCTGGAAGGCGTCTCCGAACAATTCGTGAGCGAGCGCGAGGGCGCACGCGGTCTTTCCCGTGCCCGGTGGCCCGGCGAAGAGTAAGTGTGGCAACATCTTCGTGTCGACGTAGGACTGTAAACGTTCCGTAATCGCGTCGTGCCCGATGATGTCTTTGAGTTTGCGGGGGCGGTACTTCTCCACCCACGGCTCGAACTCGGTCGCGTCCCTCTTCTCGGCTTTCTCCGTCATAACGAGTAACCCCGACGAAAACCAAAAACCGTGCGCGTAGTATATGCCCCGCCAATTCTTTTAAACCAGCTCCCCATTCCCTTAACTCGAAGGTGAAGCGTTGATGATCGTCACGACGATGGACTCCGTCCCGGGCTACAAAGTTTCGAGTTATTTGGGTTTGGTGTGGAGTTCGAGCGCGCGCTCCCGTCATTTGGGCGGCGACATTGCAGCCCTCGGGAAAAGCCTGGTGGGCGGTGAAATTGGTTCTTATCGCAAACTCCTCAACGACGGCCGCGACGCCGTCATCAAAGGGCTGGTAGAGAACGCGAAGAAAGTGAAGGCGGACGCTGTGGTCGGAGTGCGTTTGGGGAGCACGCAAGTGGTGGCGGGTACGCTCGACTTTTACGCGTACGGCACCGCCGTCACACTCGAACGCGAAAAAACGCGACGCTAAGCCTTTCGGGTTTGCTTTTTGTTTGCCGAGCTCAAGCTCGGGGTTGAAAGAAAAAAACCGCGGGTTCGGAAAACGAGAGAGAACGCGGAGGTTTCAGGCGCTCTTAAACGCTCGGCGTTTTTTGAAGTCGCCCCAGCAGTCCTTGCAGATGACTTGACGGTTCGTCTTGCTGGCCGTGAGGCTCGATTTTTGGCAGCTGCGGCACACACTGCGCTTGCAGAAATTGCAGGTCTCGCGGTAATGCGCTTCCTTGCCGCATCGTTCGCACGTCGTCATAACTATTTCCTCGCTTAATCCCCGTTTAAACTCGCGAACCAACCCGCCGTAAACTGGCTGGCCGCAATAAGTCGGAGTGAACGCTATCTTTTTGGTCGGCGACCTATTTTAAGCCTTCCCGCGCGCCATCTCGCGCCCGTCGCCGTCTGAAAGACACGCCTTTAATTCTTCCCTTCTCCTTTCCATTCTCCCGTCATGACCCCTCACTCTCTACCGCCCTCGCGCGCCTCCGCCGTCTTGTGGACGGCGAAGTATGCGCCGCGCTCCCTCGACGAAGTCGCGGGGAATGACGACGCGCGCGCCGCCCTCAAAGCGTGGGCGCTGGATTGGGAGCGGGGGCGCCCCCAAAAACCCGTCCTGCTGAACGGCCCGCCGGGAAGCGGGAAGACCGCGGCCTTGCTCGCCCTCGCGCAAGAGATGAGTTGGAGCGTCGTGGAAACCAACGCGTCGGACTTGCGGAGCGCGGAGAGCATCAAAAAATTGGCGGGGTTGAGTTCGAGCGTGGCCGGTTTGTTCGGCAACCGACGCCTGCTGCTCTTTGACGAAGTCGACAGCGCGTTCGACCGCGGCGAAGTTCCTGTTCTTCTCTCTATTGTGAAGGAAGCCAAGCAGCCCGTCGCGTTCACGGCAAACGACGTTTGG
Source organism: Microcaldota archaeon (assembly GCA_037444945.1). GTDB lineage: Archaea > Micrarchaeota > Micrarchaeia > Norongarragalinales > JBBILJ01 > JBBILJ01. The sequence continues at coordinate 5,328 of JBBILJ010000016.1, forward strand.
GAGAAGCGCCTCGCCCCGTTGCGCGCCTTGTGTAAACTCGTGGAGTTCAAGCGCGTGAACAACCTCGCCCTCGAAAAACTCGTCACGCGCGTCGCGACGGCCGAAGGGCGCACCATCGACGCCAAGCTCTCGGCACGCGCGGCGGGTGGTGACATTCGCGCCGCCCTCATTGACTTGCAAGCTGGGATTGCGCCCGACGCGGCCGCTTCGAGTCGGGAGCGCGAAACCGACGTGTTCAAGGCGCTCGGCCGCCTGTTCAAGGCGGCGACGTACGCGGAGGCGGTGCGCGCCGCGGACGGCGTCGACCTCGACTTGGACGATTTCTTAGCGTGGGTGGAGGAGAACGTTTCCGCCGAGTTTTCCGAAAAAGAAGACGTCGCGCAAGCTTACCGTTGGCTTTCGCGCAGCAACGTGTTCAAGGGCCGCATCCGCCGCCGCCAAACGTATTCGCTCCTCAAGTACGTGCGCGCCTTGGGTTTAGCGGGTGTTGCGTTTAGTCGCCGCGACGGTGCACGCACTTTCGTCGCGTACAAGTATCCGTCCCTGCTTCGCCGCATGGGGGGCAGCAAGGAGTCGCGCGCGCTGCTCAAAAGTGCGGCGCTCAAAGCAGGGCGAAAGCTTCACTCGTCGGCTGAAAAAGCGAAGGACGCGTTCCCCTGGCTGGGGTTGCCGAACGGTGCCGCTGGCTACTTTGAGTTATCCGACGAGGAAGAAAGGTTACTTTCGGGCTTGTATGATTTTAAGCCCGAAAAACGCGGCCAGCACGAGTAGGAGGACGATGGGCACCAGGCCCAGTCCCTGCTCGTAAGCTTGGAGGAAGAACTCGTTCACTTCTGTGCTCAACGGCTTCTCGACTTCGTACACGAGGCTCCACGTGCTCGTCACAGGCCCCCGCCACACGACTAATTTGCCGTCGACGGTGTCGGGCTTGGGGTGCGCGTCAACGAGTGTTGCGCCCGCAGGGAGCTGGACGTGGAGTTCGGTGCCGCGCTTGAGGATGGTTTCGTTCGCGGCATTCGAGTCGAAGGCGAGTGTGGACGGGTCGAACGTGAAGCGCATCACGCGGCTGCCTTGGGCTTCGCGTCGCGCCACGGTGTTGTTCAAGTCGTAGTCGAGCACGATGGTTCCAACGCTGCCTGCCGTGTAGTCGCGTTTGCCCGTCACGTGCAGGTTGGTGATGGTTCCCCGCGTGTGATACGCCACGTTCGTGCTGTACTTGCGCCAATCCACGAGCGCGCTCGCGGTTTGAATCGTGTAGTCGAATGCTTGGATTTCGTCGGCCGTGTTGAGTGCGACGAGGGTTTGTTCGCTGACGTGCGCGGTGCCGTCCTCGAGCGGTGAAATTTTCACGGTGAGCGAAACGTCGCTGTACGCGGATGGCGTTGAAGGCAGTATTGCGGCGAGTGCGACGAGCGCCACAAGTGCAGGCAAGAGCACTCGGCGGCAGTCAGTGAAAAGTTCTTTGGTGTTCATCCTACCGTTTTTCTCTCGCCCGCCTTTAAACCCTTCCCCCCCCAACTTTTTGGGTGGCGAGGTTCAAGAGGTTTTGGCGCTCAAAAATTACTTATTCGAAAGCGCGGCGCTGGAGAGGAGTGCAAGGGCTGAAAAAACTAGTAGAGGAAGGCGCCAAGGGCGAGGGCAGCGAAGGCGGCGAGCCAGGCGGGTTTGCTCCACGCGTACACTTTCTGTCCATCCATCGGGAAAATCGGGATGAGGTTGAAGAAGCCCAGGAACAGGTTGACTTTGGCGCCGAGCGTGGCGACGCTGCCGAGGGCGGGCATGAGAAGGATGAAGAGTAAGGCGAGCACGAGATTAGTCAAGGGTCCGGCGAGCGCGATGAGGCCGTCCTGCTCTTGCGTGAGGCGGCGACCGTAAATATAGACGGCGCCCGGCGCCGCGAACACGAAGCCGAACGTGAGCGCCATCAGAAGCGCGAGCAACAGCCCCCACGTCCATGCTTCATAGTGCGCTTGCGCGCCGTAGTGCTTGGCGACGGCGCGGTGCGCGAGTTCGTGCAGCACGAAACCCGCCCCGACGGTGACGATGATGGCGGGCAGGGAGTACTCGTTGCCCCACACGATGCTGAACGCGTACGCGATCGTGACCAGGCTGATGGCGATGTGGAGGGCTTCGCGCGGCTTCATTTTAGAAAAACCGTTCTGGTTGAAACTATTGGAACACGATTTCGACTTCGGTTTCGAGGAGTTGAGCGCTTGCAGGGCTCAGAAGGCCCGCATAGTCGAGGATGCGCGCCTTGGCCGAACCGCCCTGCGGCAAGTTGACTCGAATCACTTGTCCCTTGTACCCGTTCTGCTGCGCCGTGACCGTGAAACTGTTCACGAGCGTGTGCAGCAAACCGTTGTTCGCGTGACGGTGCTGCTGGTTCTGAACGGCGAGGAGTTGGTCCCCGGCGCGCACGCCGCGCACGAACGGCCAACCAAAACCCGCGAGCAGCGCTCCGCCCCACGCGAGCGCCAGCAGCGGCCAGACAGAGTCGAGCAGGCTCTCCTTGACGCCGAGCGCCGCGTCAAGCGGGCCGTGCAGGCCGTAGAGGATGAGGGCGGCCGCTGTGAGGACGAGGAAGGCGGTCGAGAAGGCTTGAAGGTTTACCATGTTGGTTGACTGTGTTTTATTCGAATTTCAGTGGATTTAGGTGTACGCGCGGACGGCTTCGCGTTGTTGTTTCTTTTGCGCGATGATGGGTTTGGTGTTTTCGAGGGCTTTGCGGAAGAGGCGCATGGAGACCTTGTCGGCCGCGGCGTTTTCGCGCAGCGCCACCATGCCGGCCTCCCGCGTGAGCGATTCGAGGTCAGCGCCGCTATAACCCTCCGTGTCTTTCGCGAGCTCTTTGAGGTCGACATCGGGTGTAATCGGCATCTTGGCAGTGTGCACTTTGAGAATCGCTAGTCGCGTGGCTTCGTCGGGGAAACCGATGCCGATGAGTTTGTCGAAGCGCCCCGGTCGCAACAAAGCGGGGTCCACCATGTCGGGGCGGTTCGTGGCGCCAATCACTACGATGTCTTTGAGGTTTTGGATACCATCCATTTCGGCTAGGAGCGTGTTCACCATGCGTTCGCTTACGTGCGCGCCGCCATCATCGCCGCCGCGCGGAGGCGCGATGGCGTCCAGTTCGTCCATGAACACGATGGTGGGCGCCGCCATGCGTGCCTTGCGGAACACTTCACGAATGCCTTTCTCGCTCTCGCCGAACCATTTGGAGATGAGTTCGGGGCCGCGGATGGAGATGAAGTTGGCTTCGCTCTCGGTCGCGACGGCTTTCGCGAGCAGGGTTTTGCCCGTGCCGGGCGGGCCGTAGAGGAGGATGCCGCGCACGGGACGAATGCCGAGGCGCTTGAACGCTTCCGGCTTGTGAAGGGGCAGTTCGACGGCTTCCTTGAGTTCACGCTTGACGTCCTCGAGGCCGCCGACTTGCTCCCAGTGCACGTTCGGCACCTCAATGTAGACTTCCCGCAGCGCGCTCGGCTGGATTTCGCGTAACGCCTGCTCGAAGTCGGTTTTGCGGACGCGGAGTTCTTCGAGGATTTTTTGCGGAATCACTTCCTCTTCGAGATTGATTTTGGGGAGCACGCGACGCAGTGCCTTCATGGCGCTCTCCTTCACCAGAGATTGAAGGTCGGCGCCGACGAAGCCGTGCGTGGTGGCGGCGAGGTCGTCGAGCATGATTGTTGTCGATTCTGAAGTAGCGCGTGTGTAAGCTTCATGTACCTCTTCGTCAGAAACAAGTTTATTGCCTAGAAGGCTAATGTCGAGGATGTTTTTGATGAAGCGTTCAAAATCTCGTTCACTTTTCTCCAAAACGTTTTGGTAAAACCACTGTCGTACCTCGTATGGAGTTCGGAGCGATATCAGGTATTCAACCTGTTCGACTTCCATAACTTGTCTTTCAATTCGTTCAGACAATTCGTCTACCCTTGTGCTGAGGAACTGCATTTCTTTTCGGGCGCTTTGTAGTTTGGTTCTACCCTCTACCGTTTCCTTGGCTAGGTGCTGTTTTTTCTTGCCGACTTCTGCAATTTCTTGCTGGAGTCGACCGATTTTTTCCTCTAACGTTTTCTTTTTGCCGAGCAGGTTGCTTAGCAAGGTACGAACTCTAATCGCTGCGGAATCCGCACCACGGCCGCCAGTTTGATTAAGCAACTCTAGCTCTTTTTGTGCATCACGTATCCGTATTTTGAGTTCCCGTTCTTCTTCGCCAATATTTGCTTGAGTTTCTCTAATTTGTGTAATTTCCTTTTCAACTTCGTCGCTGACGCTGCCGATAAAATCTTCCGCATTTTTTTCACTGATTTTCTGTTTTACCAGCATAGTTATCTTTTGCGCTAACACTCTGGGAGAGAGATACCAAAGCGGCATCCCGCGCGTGTGGATTTGGAGGATTTCTTTTCGCCCTTTTTTGTCGGGGACGCCGATTTCGATTTCGCGATCGAAGCGTCCAGGGCGGCGGAGAGCGGGGTCGATGGCGTTGGGGCGGTTCGTGGCGCCGATGACGACGACTTTGCCGCGGGTTTTCAGACCGTCCATCAGTACGAGGAGTTGGCTGACGATGCGTTTTTCGACTTCGCCGACGACTTCCTCGCGCTTGGGCGCGATGGCGTCCATTTCGTCGATGAAAATGATGCTCGGCGAGTTTTCTTCCGCTTCCTTGAAGATGGCGCGCAGCTTCTCTTCAGCTTCCCCAACGAACTTGGAAACGATTTCGGGGCCGTTGATAGTAATGAAGTGCGCTTCGCTCTCGTTCGCGACGGCTTTTGCGAGCAGGGTTTTGCCGCACCCGGGCGGTCCGTGAATCAACACGCCTTTGGGCGGCTCGATGCCGAGGCGTTCGAAGAGTTCGGGGTGCCGCATGGGGAGCTCGATCATTTCGCGGACTTTTTGGACTTCGTCCTTGATGCCGCCGATGTCTTCGTACATGATGGTTTGAATGCGGCCGATTTCCTTGACGGGTTCCTCGCGTAACTCGACGAGGGTTTCCTCGCTCACGATGACAAGGCCCGCAGGAATAGTTTGCGCGACGGCGAAGGGGAACGAGGAGCCGAACACGTTGATGGAGAGAATGTTGCCTTTCTGCAGTGGCTTGCCGACGAGCGATTTCTTCACGTACGCGTCGAAGCCCGGCGCGTAGCGCGACGGCTGGTTCGGGGCGAGTACAATCTTCTTCGCGGGCTTAATCTCCGCCTTGCGGATCTTGACGCGGTCGCCGAGGCCCACGCTCGCGTTCTGGCGCAAAATCCCGTCGAGGCGAATGATGTTGAGGCCCTCGTCGCCAGGGTGGGCGGGGAGCACGATGGCGGCTGTGGCTTTCTTGCCCGCAATTTCCACGATGTCGCCCGTGGTCACGCCTAAGACCGTGCGAGCCTGCGAGTCGATGCGGACGACACGCTTGCCGTAGTCGATTTGAAGGGCTTCGGCGACTTTGAGTTCGATTTCTTTTTCAGCCATTGGGAATCACGAATAACCATTCAAGGGGGGGGAGAAACCAGCTCACTCCACCAATCCTCAAGGTAGGCGGTTGAAGGCTTTTTAGGGTTGCACTTGACTGCCCCCCGGCAGCAGGCCGGCGAGTGCGTCCGTATTCTTTAGCGTGAATTTCTTTTTAAGGATTTCCAATATTTCTTTCCTCTCGCCGGCGGCGGGGGCGAGGCGGATGCTTTCAGGCATTTTTTGGCGCTCCGGCGCCACGGTGAGCTTGTTTTGGCGGAGCGCGAGGCGCAAGCCCAGCGGGGTGTTGCGGAACCACTCGCGTTCGCCGCGCATCACGACGCCGCCTTTGCTGACGTACTCGCCGTGGGACGAGAGCGAGGTTTGCTTGCCGGGAACGGCGTACACGTCGATGGAGCCAAAACCTCGCTTCCACGCGCTCGAGTACGAGGCCGCGAATTGCGCGGTTTCCTCCAAGTCTTCGCGAGGGAGTTCGGCGAGCGGCTTGCCTTGCGCCTCGAGAATGACGGCGGGGGCGCCTTGGATGTCAGCGTGAAAGAACCAGTCGTCAGGCTTCATTCGCTTAACCAGGGCCTCGTTCTGCTTCGCGTCCCGCCCTCCCAAAACAAGAAAGCCGTGCGTGGTGGTGAAGTGGCGGTAGCGCTCGAACCACTCGCGTTTGCGTGCCTCGATTTTTTGCGCCCCAACGGCGGGTTGGGTGGCATCGTGGGCTTGTTTGCGTTCCCACTTGGCGCGCTCGAGTTCGAGTTTTTTGCGCGTCTCTTCGAGGGCGGCTTGCGCGCCTTCTTTTTTCTTTTTCGCGGCTTTGGCGAGCTCGAAGTATCGACGCGCCGCGTCGTCGGGCGACTCGTTCCACTTTAAGAATACGCGCATGTCGGCACTCCTTTTTTTGGGGGGGGGAGTCGAGGGTTCGTTAGTTGAGCGGTCAGCCTTGCGAGTGGTCGAGGATGAGGGACGCGTCGCCCTTCATCGTGCGCCCCTCGTGCCATTTGTTTCGTTCGGCTCCGTGAACGACAATGTGAAACTGCACGTTCGGGGGTCGCGTGGGGAGCGCGGCGGTCGCGGCCTTCACGAGGGCGGCGCCCTTGAGTTTGGAGTGAGCGAGGCCGTAGGACCAGAATTGGATGCCGTTCTTAGCGTCCGAATGGAAGCGCGGCGTCTTGGCGACTTTGATGCCGACTTTTTCGAGCGCGGTTACGTACGGTTCGTGGGCTTGGGGCTTTCGGGGTTGTGGCGTCATGAGGAAATCACCGTTGAGGGGTTTTCTGGCGCGGCGCGGTTAAATGCCTTTTGCCGCGAGCGCGCTGCCTCTTTGCGCCGGGCGTCACTTGACTTTGGCGGTTTGTAGGAAGGCGTTCACGACGAGACCGAGGAGGAGGAGGGCGGCGAAGAGGGCGAAGAGAGAGTAGTCCGCCGAACTTTTCGCGAGAACGATGGGCGTCGGTTCGGGCAGAGAGGAAGCGGCTGGACTGCCCGCCGCGGTTTGGCTCGCCGGCGCGGGCGTCGGAGTAAGGGCGGGTTGTTGGAGGCTCACTAACGCGAAGAGGGAGAGTGAGTCGGTCTGGGTTTCGAAGAGTCGATAATCTGAGCCCGCGTTCGTTATGTTAGTGGGGGTGAGGAGTTCGCTGGAGCCGTCGTTTTTGAGGTGCAGAAAGCGGATGTTCTGATTTCCCCCGTGGGACTCGACCCACGCGGCGGACGCGATCGTGACGATAGAGGTTTTCTTGAGCGCTTTGGGGAGGTTGCCGGTTTCCTCGACGCTGATGGCGGAGAAGTCTTCGATGGCGACGTTGTGCTGCAGGGCGGCGACGCGGATGCCGAGCGCCAAGCCCGGGTTTTGTTCGAGCGCGATGGCGCGCACCGTGATGGAGCCGCTGGGCAGGCCCGCTAAGTCAGCGGACACGCTGTAGAGCGTGGAGTCGAGGCGGCCCTCGATGGGGGCGCGCACCGCGTTGAGGTTGAGTTTGGCGTTCTCGACGACGACGGAGCGCGTCGTCGGTGTCTCGCGTATGGGCTTGAGGCTCGCCACGATTTCGCCGTTCTGCGTCCCCTCCGTCACGAGGGGGATGAGGAGTTTGTCTTCCGCGGGCGCGAAGGCTTGCGGCGCCGCCGCGGTTGCTCTCGTCTCAGGTTTCAGTGTGAGGAGGGTTTCCTGCTCCGCGTTCGTCGTCACGTCTGCACGCAAAATGTTGTTGCCGGACGCGAGCGTGAATGACTTGGCTTCAAAGGAACCGGTCGCGATGCGCGTTGGATCTGTGGCTCCGGGCGAAGGCATGGGCAGTGGGGTCAGTGAAGGGGTGGGTTGCGCCGTGATGGTCGGCTGTGGCGCGGGAGTTGGAGTAAACGGAGGTGTGGCAGTCGTTATGGGTGTCGCGGTGGTGGTCGGCAACAGGGAGGCGGCGGGTGAGGCTTGGGGCGTCGTGGGTTCGGGCGTAAGGGACGCCGTCGCGGCTAGAGTTGGTGCGATGGAGGGAAGTGGCGTCGGTTCAGGAGTGGGGGCGGGGGCTTCTCCGACTTTTATTTGGAGGGGGGTGCAGGGGTCGCTGCCCGCGTACGCGGGCACAGCATATGTTCCTGTCTTTGTCCACGCCACGCTCCACGTGCAGTTGCCCCCACTGCACGAAGGACCATACCGCGAAGGAGAGCCGTCAGGAAAGATTTGCGCGCCGCTCGTTCCAGTTGTAGAAGCCACGCTGATGTAAATCGTGCGCGAGAGGGAGGTCTGCGTCGTGGAGGCACTCGACGTGCACGCCGCGGCGCTCGATCCTATTAATAGTGCAACGAGAACCGCGAGGAAAACGAGGGCGAAAAGCGGTCGAGCGGGGTGGATGCGTTTCATGACTACCTACGCGCGCGCCGCCTATTTATAATCCGCTCATGCCGCGTTTAAATCCGTGCGTTTCGCCGCGCGCTTTTGGGTTTGGGCGCCTTCGTTTTCGGTTCAGCGGAGGGAGCGGTTTTGGCTGTCGGTATTTTGCCCGCCGATGCCGCGCTCGTTTGCGCGGGCTTGCCCCAGCCCGCTTTGGTGGGACAGGTGGGGTCGAGGCACATCATGAAGGGGCGCTTGCCTTTGCGCAGCACTTTCACTTGCGGGGTGCCGCACTGCGGGCAAATCTTGTTCAAGCTCTGGATGCTGGCTTCCTTGGGCAGCGGGTAGAGGTTGCGGCACGCAGGGTACTGGTCGCACCCCACGAAGTAGCCGTACTGAGACTTGCGGATGACGAGTTGTCCCGCCCGGCCTTCTTGGGCGCAAACTTTGCAGACGCCCAGCGTCCGCGCTTGTTGCTGCGTGGAGCGCAACGCGGTTAAGAGTTCTTTCCCGGCTTCGTTCTCTTCGCGCTTGAATTTGGCGAGCACGCCCGCGAGCAGTTCCCGTCCTTCTCCCACCACTTCGGTCGGAGGCTTGCGGCCTGCCGCAATTTCCTCCATTTCTTCCTCGAATTTTTTCGTGAGCTGCTCGCTCAAAATTTCGGGGGCGTGGTGCGCGAGCACGTCGGTGACGGTGGCGCCGAGCGGCGTGACGCGGATGCTTTTCTTGTCCTCAATGTAGCCGCGCGCGTACAGCGTTTCGAGGACTTCCGAGCGCGTTGCCTTCGTGCCGATGCCGAGGTCCTCCATTTTCTTAATTACGGTGGCGGGCGAAAAGCGCTTAGGGGGTTGCGTCATTTTTTCGACGAGATCGATTTTTTCTGCGCGTACGTGTTCGCTGTCCCGAAATTGGGGGAGCGTGACTTCGTCGAGTTTCGCGTACGGGAAGAATGTCATCCAGCCGGGCTCTACGGTGTGTGCGCCCGACGCCGCGAATGCTTCGCTCCCCAAACGCAGCGTGACGCGCTGAGACTCGCGTTTGGCGGGCGCCGCGAAGCACGCTAAGAATCGGCGCGCGATGAGGTCGTAAAGTTTGAGTTCGCGCTCACCGCCCCCGCTGGGGGGCAGGCCGGTGGGGTGGAGGGCGGGGTGCGCCGCGTCCTCCTTGGGACCCTCGTGAGGCTTGATGCGGTTTTGCGTGAGAAGGGTGCGCGCGAGGCTGGCGTACGCGGGCTGGCCGCCGAGTTTTTCAATGATTTTTTTGAGGTTGAGTTTGGCGGGAAGCTTGTTGGAGGCGGTGCGCGGGTAACTGATAAATCCGCTCTCGTAGAGGGTTTGCGCGAGGCTCAGCGTTTGCGAGGGCGTGAAGCCAAAGGCGCGGTACGCGTCGAGCTGCATCGTGGTAAGATCGTATGGGAACGGCGGGAGTTGGCTGATTTTTTTGCTTTCCACTTTCTCCACGACGCCATCCGGCTTGCTTGCCGCGTGCGCCGCGTCCGCCAACTTTTTGTCGGTGAATTTTCCCTTCTCGTGCTGGAAATCAACTTTCTTCACCAACGCGTGAAGCTCCCAGTACGGCGTGGGTTTGAAGGCGGCGATAGCGCGCTCGCGCTCCACCAGAACGTTGAGAGAGGGTCCTTGGACGCGGCCGATGCTCATCACGCGAAAAGCGCCCGCCGCTCGAATCGCACCCATCAAGGCACGCGAAAGGTTGATGCCGTACAGCCAATCCAATTCGTGTCGCGCTTCGCCGGCCTGCGCGTTCTTTACATCCATTGGTTGCGGGTGCTCGAACGCGTCCACGAGGTCTTCCGCGACGAGAGTGGAGAACGCCATGCGCGACGCGGGCTTGCCGGGCGCGTTGAAGCGAACGATGTTCCACCCGATTAGTGAGCCTTCGATGTCGTAGTCGGTCGCCACCACGATGCGCGACGCTTTTTTGGAGAGGGACCCGAGTTGGTCGAGATAATCCTTGGTGAACGCGCTGCTCTCGCTCGTCTCCGAGCTCGGCGCCCACTCGACATCGAACACCGGGTAGCCCGAGCCTTTCGCTTTCGCGCGCAACCCGTACACGTGCCCGACCGCGGGTGCCACCGTGATGTGCTCCCCGTTGCGCTCGAACTCGAAGAACGCGACTTTGCGGCCCTGTCGCGTGGTTTTTCCATCGGAGAGCGCCGCCGCGATTTTGGCGGCCGCGTTCGGTTTCTCCGCAATAATCAGCGTCGAGGAGGCGGCAGGCATGTAAACACTTCAATTCAAAGCGATTGGTTTCAACCAAGTGGGTTTGGAGCGGGAGGGCTTACGCTGCCTCAAACATAAAAGGGTTGCGGCGGGCAAACCGCAAGCGACGGTCGTCAGCGCGCCGAACTGAATTAGAGGAGCGTGTACTTGCTCAAGTAGACTTGGACTTTGAGGACTTCGAGGAAGGGGAGGATGAAGAGGCCGTTCACCGCGATGGCGAGAAAGCGCCAGTTCGCTCCAATTGCGCCCTCAAAAAGGCTCCAAAGCGCCGTGTTGCCGAGCACGAGCAGCGCGGCGGTGAGAAGGAAGAGGACGCACTCCGTGGGCTTGCGCGCGAACACCCACGCACTCATCGCGGCGCTTTGTCCCAAGGGGAGGCGGTCGATGACGATGGCTTGCGGCGCGAAGAGGACGGCGAGGGCGAGGAGGAACGAGAAGAGGGAACCCAAGATGGGTTGGACGCGGGCGCCGCCCAGCGTGACGTCGTAGAGGAGGAGGTTGGCGGCGAGGGTGACGACGAAGACGGCGAGGTAGAGCAGGAAGAGTTTAAGCGTGTTGCTCTCGAGGCGTTCGGTTTCAAGGT
>JBBILJ010000017.1:0-15995 GCA_037444945.1 Microcaldota archaeon
GGGCGCCACCTTCGCTCTGCACCTGCTCGAACGCTTCGAGGAACCCGTTGAGAGCGCCCACATCGTTTCCGGCTTCACGGGCTTACTGCCCGACGCGTCCTTTACGCCCTTCATTGAGTCCTTCGTCGCGCAACCCTTCACGTGGGACAAAATCAAAAAAGGCGCGAAGCGGATTTTTGTTTACCACGGTAGTGACGACCCATTCTTACCACTCCAAAGGGGGCAGAAAATCGCGCAAAAAACGGGCGGCACGCTGCGCATCTTCGAGGGCGGAAAACACCTAAACGCGGGTTCCAACTACTTCTCGTTTCCCGAACTCCTCGCCGACATCTTAGCGCCTTAGGCGGCGCCGTCGGGAGGCTCGCGCAAAGCAACGCGCAGCGGGTGTTCGGTTTCCGCGGGGTGGGAGGCGAACTCGTCGAGTTCAGCGCGCGCCCGCAACGCCACGCTCGGGTCCGTGTCCTTTCGCATTTTTCCCACGAAACGCAGAAGCTTGAATCGCGCGGCATCGCTGGGCTGGTGATGTTGCAGTGCCGCGTACGCGCGTACTGCACTCAGACGCACGCCGGGTTTGGCGTACATTAAGCCTTCGCGGTCGAAGTCTTCGAACGTGGCGCGGTCTTCGGGGGCAAGAAGGGGAGTTTGGTCGCGCTCGCGAACCCAGCGAGGAGGTCGACGACCTCAAGAAGCGTAGCACGGAGTGTGTGTTCTTGGGATAACTCGGCGTCGGGCGGAATGTCGAGGAGGAGCGGTTGTCGCGGCGCGCGATGCAACAAGTCGGCGATGGGTTGCGCGCCGTGTTCGTCGATGAGGCGGGCGAGTAATTCGGCAGATGGATGCAAGTCCGCGTCCGGCGCGTGGAAGGCCCGGTTGAGGCGCCAGCCGAAGGCTTTGAAGGATTCCTCGACGAGAGCGGGCGATTGACGTTGAAGCACGAGAGACGCACCAGGGGGGCTTAGTACTTGATGACGATTTTTTCGCCGAGCGAAGCAATGTTGGCGAGAGCAAAATCGATGGTTTGGCCGCCCAGCGTTCGGACTTCGAACTCGTCGCCGCGCTTGCCGACCGCGCTCACTCGCCCCAGCAAGCCACCGACTTGTGTGTAGACTTCTTTGCCCACCAGCGGCATTTTGGCGACGAGGCTGCGCTTGAACTCGCGCGCGAGGTAGATGACGAACACCATGGCGAGCACGCTGAGCAGGAGCGTGTAGAAGAAGTCCGCGAAACTTACGGCGCCGATCACCCAGTTGGCGAGCGTGTTGAGCACCAGCCAGAGCAGCAGCACCGCGGCAGCCGTGATGCCGTGCGAAGGGAGTTGGTAGCTCTTCTTCTCGTTCACGGCCTCGATGGCTTGCCCCGCGACGACGAGGAGCAGCGAGAGCGGCAGGAGCAAGAGTAGGTCTTTGAGGAAGTAGGCGGCGAGCTTGGCGATGTTTTCGACGCCTTGCGCCTCTAAGGCGAGGACGCGCGTTCCGGCGAGCCAGAAACTCACCAAAAAGAGGGGGACGGCGGCGAAGAGGAACACGAAACTCACGCGCTCGAAGTTGACTTCAAACTCGCTGAACGCCCGAAAAATACGGGCCTCGATGCCGAAGCCTTTCACGAGGAGGTACGCGCCGAAAAGTCCCACAAAGAGGCGCAAGCCGAGGTCGCCGATAATGAACCAGAGAAACAACGCCAAGCCCGGGATGCCGAACACAATGCGCGCGAATTGCGGTTCCTTGAGTTTGTCGAGGATGACGAAGTACGTGTTTTCGAGTTGCTCGCTCTGCTTGATGCGCACCGTCTTCACGGAGTCGATTTTGATGCGGCCTTGCACGATGGGGAGCACCCGCTCATCGCTCGCGCCGTCGCTCACGAACACAACCCGTTCAGCGCCCGTTTTCGTGATGACGGTTTCGAGTTGCTTGATGACGGCGCGGTCCGCCTCGTACCCCAAGCTGCGGCTGCCCGTAATCGTGGCGACCTCAGCGTCGTACTTTTGGCCCAGCTCGTCACGCAAGCGGATGGCTTCGAACATCGTGTTCGCGTCCGCGTCCGCGGGGTCGGCGAGCGCGAGTTTGGTGGCCGCGTCGAGGTTTGCCTGTTTGCCGATCAAGGGACCCTTGACTTTCGCTTTCTGCGATAAGTCGTCGTCAATGTCGACGCATAAGATGAGGAGGGGCGAGCGCTTTTCAGCCATGAAAGAGTTTGGGGGCTGAGCGTATTTAAGGCGCCCTCCAAAGCCCAAGCAAACCCCCTCCCAACCGCTTCCCACGAGCGGCAGGGATAACCCAAGTTTTTTATAGGTGGAAAAATCGGAGAAAGTAACGACTTTCGATTTCACTTAAGGGTTTTACTCCATGGCTTCCTCTCGGTCGGGCGTGGTGTTCGCCTCGATTATCGGCGGCGCCCTCATCCTTGCGTATCTGGCCGTCGGCGTCCTCAAACTCAGTGTCCCGCTCGCCGCCGGTCTCGCCGTCGCCCTCATCCTTGGTTCGCGTCTACTGCCAGACGTGCAGGTCGTGCGAGAGTTCGAGCGCGTCGTGATTTTCACGTTCGGCCGCTTCGACTACGTGCAGGGGCCAGGCGTGAACGTCCACTTTCCGCTCTGGCAGAGCGCGCAACTCGTCGACTTGCGCGAGCACACCGTTGACACGCCGCCGCAGGAAGTCATCACCCGGGACAACGTGAAAGTAAAAGTGAACCCCGTCGCATACGTGAAAATCACGGATCCTCGCAAGAGCGTGATTGAAGCTCGCGACCTCAACAAGACCGTCTCCAACCTGCTCGTCGCCACGCTACGCGACAAGATTTCGAAGATGACGTACACTGAAGTCGTCGAGAACGCGGAAAGCATTAACGAGGAACTCATCCAGAGCCTGCAGCAAGTCGAAAACGAGTACGGCATCAAGGCGGTGCGCGTCGAACTCATCAACATCGATCTCCCCGCCACGCTCATCGACGCGATGAAGAAGCGTAAGGAAGCCGAGGAGAACAAGGCGCGCACCCAAATCGACGCGGAAGCCCGCCAAGTCAACCTCGAAATCCTCAATCGCGCCACCAGCCAATTCAGCAATCAAACCCTCGCCTTTCTCTACCTTGAAACGCTGAACAAGATGAGTGAGGGGCGCAGCTCGAAAATCCTCCTCCCCCTCGAATTCACGCGCCTCGCCCAACAACTCGCCGGCCGCCTCGGCAACAGCCCCCTACCCGCACTCACTAAACTTCCTTCCGTGCAGCTCGCTCCGGCGCCCCCCGAAAACCTTGAAACCGCTTCGGACGAAACCGCGTTCGTCGTTCCCGAAACCCTGACGCCGCAAGCCAGCCAAACGCAGGGCGGTGACGAAGCTCTCCTCGCGTCCCTCGAAGAGCAAGCGCAAAACCGTGGTCTCGACCTCGACGCCCTCGCGCGCCGCTACCTCGAAAACCGCGGCAAAGGCGGGTAAGAGGGAATTTAAGATTAAACCCGCCTAGTGGGACGCATGCCCCGCCGCGAACCCGCCACTCTCCACATACACGGCTTTCATGACCCCTTCCGCCAGCGGCACAATTTCTACTTCGTTGTAGCCCGCGGGGCGAATTGCGGGAAAGAACACTACCTCGGCGCCATCACGCACCCTGCCGCCGAGCGCGCCGTGAAAGCCCTCCTCGCGAAACCCAGTGCACGCGACCGCTTGCTTCGACGAGGTGAACTCGACGTTGGCCACGCGTTCTTCGACCGCGAGCGCTTTGAACCGAGCACGTGGGTGAGCGGCGTCTACGACCCCATTGACTTCTACCGCAAAACCTTGGAGGGTCAAGGTGTCGCGAGTGTGCTCGAACGCCACGCGTTACTGAAGCTCGCAGATTTCGAAGGCGACCCCGCCGGCGGCAAAACGTTCATCGCCTCAACCCTCAAGCCCAGCGGGTCGCGCCTCCACCAACTTGTCCGCCGCGGCCTCAGGCCCGGCAAGCCTTACCTCGTGCGGGAGTGGGTTAAGCGAATCGACGAGGACTTGAAGGGCGGCGCCGAGAAAGCGCGCAAACAAGGAACCGCAAACCAGTGAAACGAAAATGACTCCCACCCAGACCACGAACTACGCGTTTCACATCCACCACCGCGGGGGCGTGAATTGGCACGAGTTCTCGTTCGTCCACGTGCGTGGACCGTGCGACGCGCCGAGTTGTCTTGGCTCGGTGCGAGACGCACGCCTGCGCGAGCCTGATCCACCCGAGGAAGGTCAGTTCGGTTTCATCCAGTTCGCGGAACGCGAAGAAAAAAAGCAGCCGGACAAGCCCCGCGTGCGGGTGTGGGAAAGCATTCAATACAACCCGCTTGACCATTGGGCGGACGCGGAAGGTCATGGCGTGGCGAGCACGCTCGAACTCGCCGCTCTGCGCCACCTTGTGCGCTTTCACGGCGGCCAAGCGGGACGCGTGCTCGTGAAGACAACAGACTTGCCGTGGCCGGGCCGGTTGCACCAGTTGCGCGAGCGAGGCTTAGAGAAAGACCGCGCGTATTCCGCAGCGCGGTGGATGGCGGCGATTCGCCGCGTTCTTGAGCAGGGCGCAGGGAAGGCGCGAGCGAAAACCGCGAAACCACGGGCGTGAACGCTCTTTTAAATTCCTCTTACGCTTCAAGGCGCGTCATGGAGCTTGAGTTTCTTGGCGCGTGCCGCGAGGTGGGGAAGAGTTCACTCGCTGTGCGTGACGGCGACTTGACGGTGCAACTCGACGCCGGCATGAAGGTGCACGACCACGCCGAGGCGCCTCAAAACCCGTCGCACCGCGCGGACGCTCTGGTTCTTTCGCACGCTCACCTCGACCACTCTGGCTCTGCGCCACTTCTCTACCGCAACGCGTCACTCCCCACGCTTCTCACTGAGCCGACGAAAACGCTCACCAGCATCCTGCTCGAAGACTCGGAGAAGGTCGCAATTAAGCGCAAGCAAGCCCCGGTGTTTAGTGAGAAAATCCTCAAAAAATACGAGCAGCGCGCCGTCCCGATCGCGTACGGGGAAGAATACGAGTTCTACAACGGGGACTCTTTTGTTTTCCACGATGCGGGGCATATTCTCGGTTCCGCGCTCACGCTTTTCCGCTCGAAAAACAAGTCCGTCCTCTACACGGGGGATTTCAAGCTCGCCGAAACGCGCATGCATCGCGGCGCGGATTTGCCGAGCGAGTCCGTCGACGCGTTAGTGATGGAGTCCACGTACGCGGCGCGTGAGATGGAGCCGCGCACGCAACTGGAAGATCGTTTTTGCGCGAGCGTGCGCGAAACCCTCGAAAACGGCGGCCCGGCGCTGATTGCCGCGTTCGCGGTGGGGCGCGCGCAGGAACTCCTCCAAGTGCTGCGCAGCCACGGCCTCTACCAGTACTCGGTTTATCTTGACGGCATGGCGGCGCGCGTGAGTTCGCTTAGCGAAGAGTACCCTGAATTCGTCAAAAACCCGGCCGCCTTAAGCGACTCGCTCAAGGAATGCCGCTTCGTGCAAGACCGTGCCGAGCGACGCGACATCGCCAAACGCCCCAGCATCATTATCACTACGGCCGGCATGCTGGACGGCGGCCCCGTGCTCGACTATATCCGCTTTTTAGACACAAACGGGAACGGCAAACTCTACCTCACCGGCTACCAAGTTCAAGGCACGAATGGCTGGCGCTTAATGGAAGAAGGGCGCATGGTGATTGACGGCAAAGCCACGCGCATCCAAACCCCCGCCGAGCACTACGCGTTCAGCGCGCACGCTTCCAAGGAAGAATTGCACGAAACCGCCAAACGCCTCAACCCGCAAAAAGTCTTCTGCCTCCACGGCGAAGAAGAATCCTGCCTCCAACTCGCCAGCGACCTCAAAGAACTCGGCTTCGACGCGAACGCGCCCCAAATCGGCGAAAAAGCCGAAGTGTAAGAGGCGCTACTTTTCAATCACGGCTGGCGCGCTCTTCACGTTGTTTTGGTCGGCGAGTTGGCGCACGGCGGCGTTGCGGGTCGCGTAGTCGAGGTCGAAGCTGTAAATGCTGAGGGAGGGGTCGGCGGCGGCTTCGGCTTCGAGTTGAGTAGCGGCTTGGCTGCACGCGGGGCAGTTGGTGTTCGAGTAAAAGTAGAGGCGCACACTGCTGGCCGCCCCACACGCGTTCTTAAGGAGTTGAAGCAGATAGTAGTCACGCGCTTCGAGGTAAAAATACGTGTTCTTGAGTTCAATGACTTTGGCGTCCTGTGCGCCTGAACTCCGCTCCAACGCTTCAAGGCGCTTACCCAACTGACGCGTGTCCGGGTTATTTTTTCCAGTCTCTTGCGCGAAGAGCTGACACGCAGCCGGGGAAAGGGGTTGCGCGGCACTCGCGGCGGTCAGGAACTCAAATGCGGCCGTGCGAGCCTGCACGCTTTGCAGTTGGCTTTCCACGACATCACTCTTGAAGAGTTGCAGTTGCGAACCGAGGTAGAGGCCGACGACGAAAATGACGGACGTAATGAGAAAAGCGAGCACGTACGTGCGAACCGAGACGCGCCGCTGCACGGGCTCCACGACGGGCAAAGCACTTGGCTTTTTGTTGGAAGGCATGAGGTTCAACAACGATTTTCGGTTTTAAAGTTACTCCCACGAGGGCTTTCGACGCGTGAGTTCTTCGAACACGGAGGCCGCCCAAAAAAGCGGGAAGAGAAAAGGCTGGACGAGGAAGTAGAGCCCAAGAGCGCCCAACGAAACGTTTTTGTCGCTCACCACGCGGGACGCGAACAGCAGCCAAATCACGCCCGCCACCATGCTGGTGAGTAGAAGAATTTGGACGGGCTCGATGCCGACGAAGAGGTTGAAAAGCGGGTCGGAAAGGTTGAGGGACGCCGTGGGGAGTTGGACGACGACATTGTAAATGAACCGCAAAAAGAGTAGCGGGAGAACAACCATGAAGAAGAGAGCCGCGGGCACCACGTAAACGCCAAAATCGCCGAACTGCGGGTGAAGTAAGTGAGAGTAGCGCACAAGGTTCTGCATACCGCCGCGAATCCAGCGCACGCGCTGCCGCAGCAAGGCGCGAAACGTCGGGGGCGCTTGCGTGTAAACATACGCGCTCGGCACGGCCGCGATGCGGTAATGCCGACTTTGCAGGCGGAGCGCCATTTCTTGGTCTTCCGTAATCGTGTGCTCGTCAAAGGGCCCCACATCACGCAGAACCGATCGGCGGAACGCACTTAACGGTCCCGGCGTGACTTCGACGGCGTCGATGAGGGAGTTGACGGTGCGAATGAAGCCGTTCGCAACGTACTCCACGCTTTGAAGCCACTGAATGGCGGTGCGGGGCTCGTGCACGTGCACGCTGCAAACGGCGGCCGCGACGGTCGGGTCACTGAACGCGGTCACTAATTTCTTGAGGGAGTCGGGGCGCGGCATGGAGTCTGCGTCCACCGTCACCACGATTTCGCTCTTCGTGCGCGCGATGCCGTAGTTGAGCGCGCTCGACTTACCGCCCTGCTTTTTACTATAAAGGCGGATGGCGGGACTTCTCGAAATCTTGTGAGCCTCAATAAAATCGAGGACTTTTTGCCGCGTCGCGTCCGTGCTGCCGTCGTCGACGACGGTGATTTCGATTAAACGACGCGGATAATCTAATGCAGTGAGAGACTCGAGGGATTGCTGGATGCCGGCTTGCTCGTTGTGGGCGGGAACGATGACCGCGACGGAGGGAAGGCGCCGGAGGGGGCGCAGGGCGAGGCGTTTTTCGCCCGAGCGCTCCACGTACACCAACAAACTAAACACAGTAAGGTAAAGGAAGAGGAACGCGATGGCGTACTCAATCATGTCGACATCAATCCATGACGTTGCGATAGGCGGCCAGAAGGGTGTCCGTGGACTTAGGAATACTGAAGTGTTCCGCAGTCGTACGGGCATTGCGCTGCAATCGACGGTACGCCTTACCCTCCATTTCGAGGACGGTTTCAAGGCGGTCCGCGGCCTGCTTAATGTTGAAGGGCTCAAACAAAAAGCCGTTGTAGCCCTCGTGCAGACTTTCAGGAATCGCCAACGCGTCCGCGCCGACGACAGGACGACCCACCGCCATAGCTTCGAGGAAGGCGAGACCCTGCGTTTCAAAGGTGGACGCAGTCATGAACACTTTGCTAGCGGCGTGGTAGTAGGGCAGCTCAAAGGAACGCAGAAAGCCCGTGAAAACGACATTGCCGAGGCGAAGGCGTTCCGCCAGTTTTCTGTTGTGCAGCAGCGCGGGCCCTTCGCCGGTGAGAATAGCGCGAAAACGCAAGCGGGGATTACGCTTTCGCAGCAACGCGAAAGCACGCAACAACACATCAATGTTTTTCTCAAAGCCCTGTCGGCCCGCGACGAGCACGAGGTTCTCGCCTTCGGGAACGCTGAGGAGGGTGCGCACGGGGCGCGAGTCGAGCCGCGGGTTGAATTTAGTGGTGTCAATGCCGTTGGGAACCACGACCGTGTTGAGAATGTCGTGCGCATTGAGGGTACGCTCGATTGTTTTCGTGGGCGCCGTCACGACGTCGAAAGGCTGGTAAAAGCTCTTGAAGAAACGCCAGGCCGCATGCTCGACGGGGCGCTTAAGAAAGGAGAGCGGAATATAGTCGCGCGCCCCAGTCGGCACGAGAGTATGGAAGGTACCGACGAGGGGGACGCCGAGTTTTTCGGCCGTTCGACTAGCGGCCAAACCCATCGTCGCCATCGCGTGCGAGTGCACAAGCCCGATTTTTTCTCGACGCGCGTCAGGCGCCGTGTGCGGCAGCACCGCCACCTTGTACTGCGGGTACAATGGCAAGCGCACACTAAAGTAGTAGTGCGCGTGAGGGTCGTCGTTGGCGGCGGCTTCATCACGCGTGCCGCTCGTGTAAACCGAAATGCGGTGCCCACGCGCTTGCAATTCCCTACGGTAGTTGAGGATGGCGTTCACGACGCCGTCCACATTGGGCAGGTACGAGTCCGTGTAAAACCCGATACGCATACAGAAAACCTCGAGCATCCAATCCCTGGCGGCGGCAGGGGGGAAGGAGTGAAAAAGGTAGGGCGAAGAGGGGTTTTAAGTTAGTGGATGATGGCGAGCGCAATCAGGGCGAGCACGACACTGAGCGCGAGCAGGAAAGGCGCCGCAAGCTTGGAGACAGCGAGGATGGCGTTCGCGGTTGTGACGACTTCACTCATGCGCTTGGCGCCGAGAACGTCGACATCAAACCAGCCGCTGCGCACACCCGCTGAAACCGGCTCCGTGTTTTCTTCCGCGCGCGAAAGAGCCGCCGCGATGCGGTCAAGCAGCGCGGATTGGTCGAGCGCGCCGCCGAGCGCATTGTGAACACCGCCGACTTTATTCACGGCGTGGGTGTCCGTCGTGTACAAGTCGCCGCGGTAACCCCGGCGGTGGAGAAGAGCGACGACGCGGTTTCGAAACTCGACTTGCGCGTTATTCGCGTCCACCAGCACGATCGCGAACTTCTCCCCAGCCACCTCGAAAGCGGCCACGCGAAGCCCCATACCTCCCACGCCTTGCTCTTTTCGGTAATCCGAGAGGGCGTCTGTCGCGACGCCGAGGCGCAGCACGCCGAACGCGTCGGGGGCGCGCAGGGAGTCAATGGCGCGTTCATAGTCGGCGAACTCTCGGCTGCCAGCGCCGAAAATGTAGCCGTCCGTCACCGAGTTGTGTGCATCCGCGAGTGCGACGTCGGCAAAGCCGCGCGAAAGCAGGCGGTTGCGCAGCGCGTTTCCCAAGCCCCACTCGATGTCTTCCGAGCCGCTCGGCGCGCGTGAGAGCGACGCGAAGGCCGTGCTGCCGAACGCGACGCCGAACACGCGGCTCTTGCCGCTCGCAGAATCAAATAATGCGCCGCGGTTCGAAGCGCGGGGAACGCCGAGGCGCACGAGTTGTTCGAGGTGCCGGGCGAGCGCGTGGTGGCTCGCCGAGTAAACTGGGTTGAAGTCGTGGTTGCACATCGCGTGAAAAACAAAGACGGGCGCGTCGAGCTTGTCGTCGAGTTCGCGCGAGAGCAGTGCGGGGAACTCGCTGCCCCCTACGTTCCCGATCGGGCCGTAGTGCACGCCGGGAATGAGGAATGCAGCCTTAAGGCGGCCACGGCGCGAGCCAGTAGCGGTGCGGAAAGCGACGATTTGGTTGCGCGTCGAGACGCGCTCCCCCATGTCCGCGAAAATGTCCTCGACGCCCTTGGAGCCCTGCAGCCAGTTCGCGAGCAGAAGCGAAAACCCTTGCACGGTACTGATGCCTAAGTTTCGGCGCGCGGGCGCGTTCACCAAGTACAAAAAGGCGCCGAGGGAGAGGGCGAGCACGAAAGCGGCGACGAGGAAGCGCAAGAGCAGGAGAAAGGGGTTGCCGCCCGCCAAGTCCGCGGCTGAAAAGAGGACGAGAAAGGAGAGCGAGAAAAGGGGTTGAAAAAAGCAAAAAATGAGGGAACGGTGCGAGGCGCCGAGCACGAGATAGCCGGCGGCGAGCCACACGATGAGGGCGAACGCGTTCGCGAGAAGGAGGAACACGCTCAACGGCGTGCCGAGCACTTGGTTCGCGGCAACCGCGACGCCGTACCCCAACGCCGTCACGACGGCGGCACCGAGCGAAACGGTGAGATAGAAGCGGATGTTGGCGCGGAACGCGCGCGGCGCGACGAGCAGCACGGCAAGCGTGGCGCCGAGGAGTGCAGGAAGGAAGAGCAGCAGCACGCCGTCTGCGCCGCCGAAGAGGAGGGCGCCGCCGATGAGGGTGTCCGCGCTCAGGCCGGCGGGTTGGAGGGCGAGGCGGGAAAGGAATCCGGCGAGGAACGAGAACGCGAGGAGAAGGGCGAGGACGCGGCGCGCGGGCGGCACGTCAACGAAGAACTTCGTGACGGCGACCGCTCGGTCGTTGAGGGACGGCATGACGAATCAAAACCCTAACGCTAACTCACACTCACCCAAAAATAACCTAGAAAAAACAACTCCGAGTCGAAACCCACCAGCGCGGAGGAATCAAGTAAGGAAGGCGCGTTTAAAAAAACCCTGCGACACCCAATACCTGCGATGACTTCCCCGAAAGTTTGCCCGTCGTGCGGCCGCAGCGAACCCCTTGTCGAATTCGTGGGCGCGTTCTGTACCGAGTGCGACGCGGCCCGCCACTCCATCCAACCCCCAGATAATCTCGAGCTCACGCTCTGCCCGTCCTGCCGGCGCGTCCGCATCCCGGAGTGGAGCGAAATCACGGACGCCGCCCTTGCCGCGTGGCTGGCGCGCAAACTCAAAGTCGGAGCCGAAAAACCGAGTGGTAAGTTCGTGTGGGGCAAAAAAGAAGTGGAAGCGGACTTGCGTTTTGAGCAGTGGAGCGCCGGGCGCCCGGTCGAGCGCCGCGTGCGCGTCACGATTCCCCTCAACAAGATTTTGTGTATCGATTGCGCGCGCCGCTCGGGCGGGTACTATGAAGCCATTCTGCAATTCCGCGGGGAACGCACAACCGCGGAGCGCTGGCTCAAGCGCGCCGCGAACATCATCAATCAAGTCTCCTTCATTCCCAAAGTCGAGGAGAAAAAGGAAGGTTGGGATTTGTACGTCGGCGAGCGCAAGGCCGCCCTCAAAGCCCTCCAAGCGCTGGATCAGCACTTCACGGTCAGCCGCAAACTCGTCGGGCGAAAAGATGGCCGCAACCTCTACCGCTCCACCTACTGCGTGCGCGCCGGCGAAGTCGATTCCAAATAGTTACATAGATATTTAGCCTAGCCGCGTGTGAGTACGCCAATGCAGCTCCGCTTTCTTTTGATTAGCGCGCTGGTCCTCCTCGCGGGCAGCGCCCTCGCCTTCCCGCTCGCATTCGCGGCGGGTCTGCTCGGTCGTTTCGCCGCCATTTTGCCCCACGGTTTCTTCGAGTTTGCGGCATTCTTTAGCATCGCAGTGGGAGGCGGCTTGTTCTCCGTCACGCTCGAGCACACTCATGCGAAGGGCGTTTTCCCGCGCCTCGCGCTGCAACTCGTCGAAATCGTATTTTCTCCAGTTTTCTGCTGCTTGTGGGCACACTCCTCGAAAGCGCGTACTGAGCGCAGTCGCTAGAGCAAACGAAAAACGGCAGGGCGCGGAAGGGTGTAATGAAAAATAGGGAGCCGTGTAGACTCTGCCGTCGCTGGATTGAATGGAGGCAGTGGCGCGAGAGCGGAAGGCAACCCCAAGGAGGCAATCCCGTAGAAAGCGTTCTTGCCCTCTCTCTCCGCACCACTTCGTGCAGAATTCGCTGACAATAGTTCCCCAAACACCCTATATAATAGTTTCGTTGTTTTTTGACAAATCGTCAAAAAGGACGCGGCAACGGTTTTTCGGACAACCGCCCGCCAGACCCCAAAAATTAGCTGAATCAGCCCGATTGGAATTGCGTTTAGGCGAGCTCGCGGCGAATGCGACCAATAAGTTCGCGCTTGTGCGCGCCAGGCGCGAGAGCGTACTCGAGAACATCCGCGAGGTCCTTAGCGGGCAGGATTTCGATCTTTTTCAGTTGTTTTTCATCGAGGACCAAGTCCTGCATGTTAGCGGCTGGAATGACGACTTTCTTCATGCCCGCCTCAATGGCGGCTTCAACCTTGGGCGTGATGCCGCCCACGGGAAGGACTTCGCCGCGCACGCTCAGCGACCCCGTCATGGCGAGGGACTGCTCAATCGGTATTTCCTCAATCGCGGAAAGGACGGCCGTTGCGACGCTCACCGATGCGGAGTCCCCTTCAACGCCTTCGTACGTCTGCAAAAACTGGATGTGAATATCGTAATTCGACGTGTCCTTGCCCGTGTGCTTCTTGATGATGGCACTCACGTTCTCAACTGCTTCCTTCGCAATATCACCAAGTTTGCCCGTCGCCACCGTTTTGCCTTCCTGCTTGCTCGACGCGGGCGCCACTTCCGCCACGAGGGGAAGCACGATACCGCTGTCCCCAATGACGGCCAAGCCGTTCACTTTCCCGATTGCACTGCCCTTAGCGGAAAACACTTCGTACTCCCGCTTGACGTCGATGGCGTGCGCCGTAATCTGCTGCTCCGCCGTGCGTGCGAGGTGCTTGGCAGCCGTTACATGCGCCGCCGTTACAACGGCTGCACCCTCCTCCTTCGCGACGTCGCCGGCAGCACGCACCAAGCCGCCAAGCTCGCGCAGCTTGAGCGTGAGGCGGTTTTTGCGCCCCGAGCGCTTGCGCGCCTCGCGGAGGATTTCAATAATAGCGTCGTGGTCGAAGGGCGGGATTTTGCCGTCCTTTTTGACTTCTTGCGCCACGAACTGG
The DNA here is from genome assembly GCA_037444945.1 of Microcaldota archaeon. Classification (GTDB taxonomy): domain Archaea; phylum Micrarchaeota; class Micrarchaeia; order Norongarragalinales; family JBBILJ01; genus JBBILJ01. The sequence goes on from JBBILJ010000017.1 coordinate 13,202, forward strand.
ACGAGCTTGAAGCGGTTGTCCGCCGAGTCCGGAATTGAGTCATCCATATAGACTTCGTAGCCGTAGCCGCGGATGCGCGAGCGGAGCGCGGGATGCATGCGGCGTATGTCTTCGTAGTTCCCCGCCACGACGAGCACGAAATCACACGGAACGGGCGCCGTTTTCACGAGCGCCCCGCTCGACATTTCGCTCTGCCCCGTAATTGAGTACTTTTTCTCTTGCAGCGCGGTTAAGAGTTCTTGCTGGCTCTTCATGCGCAGGGCCTACACCTCGTCGATGAAGAGGACGCCGTGATTGGCGCGGTGAATCGCGCCCGCCTCCACCCGCAAGTGCGCGGGGGTCCCCAGTCCGCCACTTTGAAGGGGATCGTGACGAACATCGCCGAGCAGCGAGCCCGCGCGCGAGCCCGTCGCATCGATAAAGGGCGCCGTTTTTTTGTCCGCGTTGTCCACGATGAGTTTAAACTCGTCTGTTTCCGAGCCGGAACCGAGGCTGCGCATGCGTCCCATCGCGGCCGTGAACGCCATGACGCCCGCCATCACGAAGAGACCGATGAGGAGGGCGGCCGTGATGATGTCGCCGAGCTCCTTGCGGCCGAACCAAAGCAAAAAGAAGGAGGAAAGAACTAGGAGGAAAATGAGCAGAATCGGGGCATTGCCGCCCGCGACCTGAGTGCGCAAACGCTGGTTTTCAAGGAGTTTGCGGCCCGAACCGGCCTTCACCATTTTCGCGTTCGGCGAGTTCTCGTCGAGAGGATTGGCGACGATAAGAGTGTCTTCAAGTTCCTGCACAGGCAAGAGCTCCGCCATGGCTTGCGCGAGCATGGATTTCCCCGTGCCCGGCGTGCCGACGAGGAGAACGTGGCGCTTTTGCGCCGACGCCTTCTTGACGACTTTGACGGCCTCGTCTTGCCCGATAACTTGATCCACAACGCGCTCCGGGACCGGCACGTCATTGGTGGACGCGATTTTGTCGAGGAACGCGTAGTCCCCGTTACCGTTCGCGCTTCCCATCTTGGAGCGGCCGCGGCGCTGCTTACTGGCTAAAGTGCTTGCAGCGTTCGCTCGCGCGGAGAGGGAAGAGACACGAACCGAGCGCGGACGCCGAGCCACGACGCACACCCCCCAAAAACCTTCCCAAACGGGGCGCTGAACGATTAAAGCCTGCCGAAGAGAAGGATTGGAAGAGTTAGGGTAACCGCTGTTAATTAATCCTTACCCGTCCCCGAGCCGGTTTGGCGCACGTTATAAAACGCGGCGGCGCTAAAAGGGAGGAGACTCTCATGATTCGCGTCGTCATTCTGGGGACCAGCGGGGCCGTGCCCACCAAGGAGCATTACACGAGCTGCTTTGCCGTTAAGTTCGGCGGCACGTACGCGTTCGATTGCTGCGAGGGCGCGCAGCGCCAATTCATGAAGTACGGCCTCTCCTACCTTAAACTCCCCGCTGTGTTTCTCTCCCACTTGCACGCGGACCACTTCCTCGGCCTCTTCGGCCTCATCCAAACGTGCAACCTGCAAGGCCGCACCGAGCCCTTGCGCGTGTACGGTCCCCGCGGCCTCATGGCATTCCTCGGCCCCGCCCTCGCCCTCAAGGAACTCAAACCCGCGTTCCCCATCATCCTTGAAGAAGTCAACGACGGAAGCGCGTACGAGAACGAGTTGTTCACGGTAACCGCTTTTCGCGTCGAACACAGCGCGCCCGCCGTCGGCTACGCCCTCCAAGAAAAACCCCACCGCCGATTCGACATGAAGAAAGCCGAAAAAGCGGGCGTCCGCGGGCCCCTCTTCACGCAACTGCAGGAGAAAGGCTCGATTAAAATCGGGCGCAAAACCATCACCCTCGAATCCGTCACCTACCTCGCGCCCGGCAAGCGCCTCGTTTATAGCGGGGACACAGTCGCGTGCAAAGCCGTCGAGAAAGCCGCCAAGGGCGCCGACCTCCTCATCCATGATGCGTGCTTTCTAGACGCCGACAAGGATGCCGCCGCGGAGAAACACCATTCGACCGCCAAGCAAGCCGCTCAAACCGCGAAAAAAGCGAAAGCCAAAAAACTCCTCCTCACGCACTTTTCAAACCGCTACGACGACCGCGCCCCCCTCCTTGCGGAAGCGAAAGCCGTCTTTGCCGCCAGCGAACTCGCCCATGAAGGCCTCGAAGTCTTCGTCTAGCTTTTTGAGCCACTCGTGAACCCGATGAACGAACAACCCCTCCAACCTCACGAGCGCGCCAACCCACCTCAAAGCACAAAAACAATCATTCCGTCCTGGGCGCCGTACGCCCTCATCGCCGCAGCCGCCTTCGTCCTCGTCTTCGTCGCGGTTACATCGCTTGGAAAACCCGCTAGCGTGCCGGAAGCCGACGTGCGGCGAGTCCTCGCGCAAAGCCCCGCTCCCATCCTCATCGAGGAGGACGTGTATCCGGGAGTTGATACGCGCAACGGCGCTGTCGGCACCATTGGAGCCGTGCTTGCCGCCGCTCTGCGCCAAGAGAACGACGTTTCGGCCGTTTACGCGCTCTACCCTAACAACTCGTGCGTGAACTGCGAGCCGAACTCCCGCACGCTCAACTACTCGTACTTGACGGGCATCACGTTCCAAAACCGCAGCGTTGACTTGAATACGCGCGCTCCCGCCTTCCGCGTCCTCGTCGGTGACTGCAACTGTCTGCGCGCCAACGGGAACACTATCGACGTGTCGGGCACCACGGCGTGGCTCACGGACCCCGTTACGGCACGAGGTCTCGGAGGCCTCATTCACTACGTCCTGTCAGCGAACGCGACGACGGCCACGCCA
>JBBILJ010000018.1:0-2921 GCA_037444945.1 Microcaldota archaeon
CTGGCCCTCATCGAAAAGGACGTTCCCGTCCTTGCCATCAACCCCCTCGACTACACGCACGACGAAACCATTACGAATATCATGGAAACCAAGGCTCGCGGCGCCTACGTGATCGGGATAAGCGACGAACCAAACCCGGTGTACGACGAGTTACTGCGTATTCCCAAAGTTGACCCCTTCTACTACCCCCTCGTATGCACCATCCCGCTCCAACTCCTCGCTTACTACACTGGCGTTGCTCGCGGCGTCAACGTGGACCGCCCCCGCAACCTCGCCAAAAGCGTTACCGTGCGCTGACTTTGCGTGAAACCCCAATGCCCGCCCCTTACGCGCTTCGGTTTGTGAACGGCCCCGACGGCTTGTCCGCCCCGGAAGTCGCGAAACTCCAACCGCTCGTCATGGATTACGCACGCGAGGTCGCCCTCGAAACCGCGACGGCGTCCGACGAGGACAAACTCCGCCTCACGGCGCGCGCACTTCACCGCCAATTCCAGCGCCCCGACTTTAACGCGCTCGTCGTTTACCGCGACGCAGAACCCGTCGGGTTCGTGCAGTATCGCCTCGTGGAGCGGCAAACAGCGATCGCGCTCCTCCACGCCTACTTGCAGCCCGCGCACCGCGATCAAGGCGTGTTGGCTAACTGGCTCCTCCCCACACTGGCTGCCGTCGCGCAAAGCTACGGATATGACAAGCTGGAAACCACGAAGTTACTCGACAGCGGAAAAGTGTGGTTCGAGCGCACCGCGCTCAAGCTGGCCGCCGAACCCGTCGGCGACCTCCGCGTTTTCCGCGGCGTCGTCGTCCAAACTCGGTCCGCAGCGGGTGGGAAACCCTACCACGTGATTCACTTACCCAAAAAAACTCAAACCAATGCTTTGAAGTGATGTCTCATGACCTCCAAATTTGATTTCGTCCTCCTCGCCGCCGGCGAAGGGACGCGCCTGTACCCGATTACCGCGAGCACGCCCAAGTGTATGGCGCGCGTCCTCGAAAAACCCCTCATTGAGTGGCTCATCGAAGCCGTCAAGCCTTACGCGAAAAGCATCACGGTCGTGGTGGGGTACAAGAAAGAACACTTCTTCGAGCACTTGGACGGAAAAGGCAAAAAGTATGCGAATGTGTCTCTCATCGAGCAGGCGGAGCGGCGTGGCACCGCGCACGCCCTGCTTCAAGCCGAAAGCAAGGTGAAGGGCGACTTTTTCGTCGTGAACGCGGACACCTTCTTCGGCCCCGACCTCTTCGCGCGTGCCGTTGCCGCGGCCGAAAAAGGCCCTGTTGCGGTCGGCAAGAAAGTAGAGGTGGGGGCGTTCAATTACGGCGTCTTGGAAGCCAAGCAAGGTAAACTCGCGCGAGTTGTGGAGAAGCCGCTCGGCGTGCAAGCGGGCCTGATTGCGATTGGTACGTATTTTCTTCCCGTTGACTTTTTCGCGCAACTCAAAAAAGTAGGGCTCTCCAAGCGCGGCGAGTACGAACTCGTGGACGCAGTGAACACTTATGCCGCCAAAAAGCCCGTGCAGGTGCTTGAGTACGACGGGTTTTGGACGGATGTCTCCACGTACTGGAATTATTTGGATGCAAACCGCTACGCCCTCGAAGCCTACTTACAACCCAAAATCGAGGGCGAGGTAGAGGACGGCGTGGTGCTGAAAAACGCCCGCCTGTACGCGGGTAAAGGCGCGGTCGTGAAGGCGGGCACGCGCATTGAGGGTTTAGTCTATATTGGCGAGAACTGCACCATCGGTCCCCACGCGTTCCTGCGCAACGGCGTCGTCATTGAGCGCGACTGTCATGTCGGCACGAGCGAAATCAAGGCCTCCGTGCTGCTACGTGAAAGCAACGTGCCGCACGTTTCCTATGTCGGCGACAGCGTGCTGTGCGAGGACGTTAACATCGGCGGCGGAACCGTGATCGCGAACTTGCGCTTCGACGACAAGAACGTGAAAGTCAATATCAACGGCCGCATCTTTGACTCCGGCCGCCGCAAGCTCGGCGCCGCCGTCGGGCAAGGTACGCGCGTCGGCGTCAACGCCGCCATCAACTGCGGCGCCATCGTGCCTCCCAACAGCCGCATCCTTCCCGGTTCGTTCTACAAGTGAAGTGGCATGGCGGCGTCCATGGAACCCCTTAAGCCTTTCTTGAAATCGAAGTATCGGCGCGAGATGTGGCGGCACGCAAGCGCCACGCTTTCCCGAATCGAGAAAACGATTCCGGTCTCCGCTGCTTACGTCGTGGGGAGTTTCGCGACGCGCAAGCGCCGTCCCGCTGACGTCGACATGGTTTTGTTCATTAAGACGCCGCGCGGGCGCAAGGCGCGCTGGTCGCTCGACGTGCAGATAGTTCCCGACAACGCGTACGGCGAGTGGTTTCTCAGCGACGTGAAGAAGTGGATGAAGCAAAAGTACGGCGCAAAGAAATTGGCTGTCTTCCGCCTCAGGTGAATCCGCGACGTTCGTCGTCAGCGCTGCTTTCGCCGCGACGCGGGCTCGCTCCTTGTTTTGTTGATTTCGTTATTGGCGAACTGGAAGACAGCGAACGCGATGAAATACCAAACGAAGGCGTGGTAACTCGTCCAACCCGACAAGTAAACCAGGTTGCCGACGCTCACCAAGCCCGCCTCAATGACGGTGCCCGCGCACGCGATGAGGAACGAGGAGGGAACGATGAGCCGCCAGTCGGCTTTCTTGGGCCAAAGCAGGTTGAGGGCGGCTCCCGCGCAGAGCGCGATGCCGAACACTTCAATTGGGACTGCAGGTCCGATGGGGAAGAGCGAGTTGTGCGCGTTCCAATAATTCAGCAAATACCCCGAGGTTTCGAAGACCCAATCCCCGATGGCTAAGAACAAACCCGTGTAGAGCATGGCGCGCTGTTTTTCCTTGGAGGGCCGCAGGAGGGCGGTAAGCGTCCACAGCACACCCACCGCG
>JBBILJ010000018.1:2931-15488 GCA_037444945.1 Microcaldota archaeon
TTCCTCGGCCCAGAGTCGCATGGTGATGGCGGGGACGAGGAGGAGGAACACCCACACATTCATGCCGACGAGGAAACTCATAAAACGCTTTCACCTTTCAAGCAATACGCGTGATTGTGGAAACAAGTTGTGCGCGTTTTCCTACTCGCGCGACAAGTTTAAACCCTTCGCCATGCTGCTTACGCCGCGAGAATGGGGCGCTTGCTCAAGCGGTCGGAGAGAGCAAGCTTTTCGAACGGTTTGCCTTTGCACTCACTCGCAACGCGCTCAGCGAGGACAGCAGGCGTGAGGGTTTCGCTTTTGCCCGTGGCGCGCACGCGTACGCTCAGCGTGCCGTCCTTGGCTTCCCGCTCGCCTAAGACCGCGATGAACGGCGCCCATTCTTTCTCTCCGTCTCGCACCTTCTTTTGCAGCGTGTCGCTGCGGTCGTCCAAATCCGCGCGCACGCCGGCTGCCTTGAGTTGAGCGAGGATTTTTTCTGCCGCCGCGTTTTGCGCGTCCGTGATGGGGACGAGGCGCACTTGAGTCGGGGCAAGCCAAGTGGGGAAGGCAGGAGTTTTTCCGGTCTGTATGTTAGCGGCTTGTTGCTCGAGCAGCGCGTAAACCACGCGTTCGATGGCGCCGGGGACCGAGCAGTGCAGGATGAGTGGGTGCTGGCGTTTTCCTTCGGCGTCCGTGTAGTTGATGTCGAAGGTTTCCCCGTTCTCTACGTCGATTTGGACGGTGCTTAGCCCGGAGGCTTTGGCGGCGTTGTCTACGAAATTCATTTCGAATTTCGTTATGAAGTATGCGTAGCGTTCTTTGTAGAGTTCGAGGAGCATGGGTTTGCGTCCTTTCTTCACCATGCGCACATACCAGTCCTTGTTTTCGTTGAAGAAATCTTCTTGGGCGCGGAACGCGGTCTCGTACGGGAGGCCGAGTTCAGTGTTCCATGCGGCGCATAAGTCGTATTGGCGTTCGAACTCGGTTTTTGCTTGCTCGAAGTCCGCGCACAGCGTGTGCATGTCAGGCATGCTGAACGCGCGCAAGCGCTTAAGGCCCGCGAGTTCGCCGCTTTGCTCGCGACGGAACGAGTAATGCGTGAGTTCGTAAATTTTGAGCGGCAGATTTTTGTAAGAAATCGTTGCATCGTGCGCAAAGAGGAACTGACCGAAGCACGCTGAAAAGCGCAGGAAGAATTCCTTTTCGTCCGATTTCACGACGTACTGCCGCGCGGGGAAGCGATTGAGGTATTTTTTCAGCGCGGGGTGCTCGTAGTCGTACATGATTGGGGTCTCGACTTGCAGCGCACCGTAATCCACCATGAGGTTGGAGACGTGACGTTCGAGGAGTTTTTTGATGACGAGACCTTTCGGCATCCAGCGAAAGTGTCCCGAGTCCGAGGCGGGCTCGTACGCGACGAGGCCGTGCTCCTTCATCAATTTGATGTGGGGCGGTTCTTGGGCGTACGCGCGCACCTTCTTGATTTCGTAGTCCGCGAACTTTTTCAGATCCGGGTGGTGCGCGTAATCAAATTCCTCTGGCTTGTGGAGTTTGCCGTCGGGGGTGAGGATGCGGAAATAGGTTTTCATCACGCTTTCGGCTTTCAGCGATGCGCTTACAACTTCCTCGACTGCGGGCTTTTGGGTCGGCACTTTTTCGAGAACGATTTGCTTCTCTTCCACCACGTTCGCGGCGCCCTTGATTTTTTGCAGGCCCGCGAGCGTGTCGGCGTTAATCGTTTTGGAGAGTTCTGAGAGGGGGTGGCCTTTGCACGCGACGGTGAAGGACTTGTACCAACCGAACGGGCTTTTTTGCGCGGTGGGGGCGAATTCGCGCACCTTGTGTAGGAATTTGCTGAGGACTGCAACGGCTTCCCCGGGCTTGGCGAGATTGCTCGACAAGTGCGCGTAAGGGTAAAGGAGGAGGGTTTTCGCCTTCACTTCCGAATAGTTTTTCTTCACTTCAGCGGCGGCGCGCTCGATGATGGCATCATTATCACCCGCCTCGACGCTAGTAAAGACGACGAGCACGTTCTCAAACGCGTGTTCGTTCATTTCTTCCGGGGGGATTGGTTCTGCGCCCTGAATCGCTTTTTCGCGCGCCGCGTACTTGGCGGAGTCGCAGTGGAGTTCAAGAATTCTCATAAGTGGTCACCTGGAGTGAACGCGTCGTGTAAACGAATGCGGAGTTGGTTTTTGTTCGTGCTGGTTTACCCCGCGATGTTGTCGGCGAGCCACGCCGCGTCGAAGGGCTTGAGGTCGGTATAGGCTTGCCCGACGCCGACGAAGACTAAGGGGATGCCGGTCTCGCGCGCCAAGCTCAGGCTTGTACCCCCTTTGGCGTCGCAATCCATCTTCGTGAGGATAATGCCGTCAATACCGCCTACCGCGTCGTTGAATTTTTGAACTTGCTCAATGATGGCGTGCCCCGCAATGGCTTCCCCGACGAAGAGGCGCGCGTCGGGCTTGAGTACGCGGCTCATCTTCTCCATCTCGCGCACAAGATTGTAATTCGTTTCCTGCCGCCCCGCCGTGTCGACGAGCACGACGTCGACATAGTTGGCTTTCGCGTGCGCGACCGCGTCAAAAGCGACCGCGGTCGGGTCGCTGCCATAATCGCGCTTGATGACTTTGACGCCGAGTTTTTCGCCGTGTTCAGCGAGTTGCTGAATGGCGCCGCTTCTAAACGAGTCGCTCGCCGCGAGAACGACGCTAAAGCCATTTTCTTGCAGTAATCGAGCGAGTTTCGCGATTGTGGTGGTTTTGCCGGCGCCGTTGGGGCCGAGGAAGAGAATAATTGCGGGCTCGCCAGCCGCCTTCTTGGCTCTTAAGACTGCAAATAAGTCGAAGGGTTTTTTCGCGCTCGCAAGCACGTCGACGAGGGCGCTGCGAACCTCGCCGCGCACCGCCGATTCAAGTTCGCCTCGATTGATTTGCTTGCCGACGAGGCGACGGCGGAGGTCTTGCGCGAGGTATGCGCTCGTGTCGTAGGAAACGTCACTCTCAAGCAGGACGAGTTCGAGTTCTTCAAGCAGGGGGTCGACTTCGCCCGCCCCAATTGTGACTTTGCCGGTCACGAGGCTGGTCAGGCTTTGTAGGAGACCGATTTTGGGTTTGAGGGAGCGCGGCTCCTCCTCGACGCGTGCGGGTTTTTGAGGTAGAGTTTGAACGGCTGTCGGAGCGGGTTGGGGTTCGATGGGTTCAACGTCGACCGGAACGGTTTCCTCCTTGATTTCGGAAGTTGGTTTGCGTTCTTGAACCTCCCCGCGCTCGCGCTTCTCAATGGTTTCGACGACGGGCTCTTCAATGGCTCGCTCGCTTTCCGGTTGCGCTTTGCGCGACTCCGCCAGCGGGGCCGGCTCGACGGGTTTTGGCTGGGGTGCGAGTTCTTGAGTTGGTTGGAGGGTTGCAGGGATCTGAGTAGCTGGCGCTTGTTCTTTTTGGGTGAGGGCGGTGATGAAGCCCGAGATTTTTTTCTTGAGTAAATCAAACATGAAGGTTTCCCCGACTCACCGGTTTACGCGTCTTACTGGTACTGGGCAGCTTGACGCGCGAGACCCCCCATTTCTTTCTGTAGGGCCTGCAAGCCGGCTTCGAGCTGTTGGGCGAGTTTCTCGACGTCCCCCGTCCGCTGCTGCAGCAGGCTGCGCGCTTCGTCCGCGCTCTTCTCCACGATGACGCCGGCGCCGATGTCGATGAGGACGCGGCTGGGCCGCGTGAACTTGGCTTTCGTGAACGCGCCGCCACCTAAGGGGACGAGGGATTCGCCGGCTTGGGGGAGAGCGTCGAGGGTTTGGCGCGTGGCAGCGAGCTCGTCGAGGAGTTCGCGCATGCTTTGGAGTTGGCGCTGCGCGTCCGCCGCCTGCGCGCGCAGGGCGTTGGCTTGGGCCGCCAGTTCTTGGAGGCGCGCATTGCGTTCTGTTTCGTTCGGGTTCGTCATTTGCGAAAAATCACTTCCTAACCGGTTTCGGTGTCGCCGCTGAAAAGAGATTGGTAGACGCGTTGAAGTTCGAAGCCGCTTGTGAGTTCGCCGACGAGGGCGCCGCGCGCGTTCGCAACCACGCTCAAGGCGTTAAAGGGGTTGCCGAGGTTGGTGGTGCCGCGGTCGCCGTGCACGCCGAACGCGCCTTCGAGTCGCTTGATTTCGACGTCCGTCAACTCGTTGTGCGCTAACAGGCCGGCATTCGTCACCACATTCGCGGCTCCTATCGTCCCCCCGCAACTAAAGTGTTGCTGGTGGACTTCGACGCCGAGCGCGTCCCCGATGCGTTGCGCGTCTGGTCGCGGCATGCGTGCATGTACGAAGGCGGTACGGTCGTTACAGAGGATGTCATTTCCCACCGCGGCAAAAGCGTCTGGTGCTCGCGTTACGTTGAGGCCTGCTTTTCGGAGCGTGGCTTCCTCTTTGTCGTCGCAAAACGGAGAAATGACGGCGCCAGTCTTGTTGAGGACGCAGAAGAGGCCGACGAGGTTGCTGTTGCACAGCGTGGTTTCCACGACGCGTTGGGTGCCGAGGGTTTCGAGCGCGATGGTTCGCAGTTTTTCGGGGAATGCGGGAGGCAGGATGAGAAGCTCGTCGCTCGCGCGAACAAACAACCCGATGAAGGGGTTCTTGTTTAACGAGGTTTTCGCGATCGGCGTGGCTCGACTCACTTCCCTACGAGTGTGTGAATGCTCCGTTAGCTTTTCGCGGCAACCGCGACGGCTTGCTTAGGCTTCTCCGCGGGCTTGGGTGCCGCAACGAGCGCTTTCGCTGCCGGCTTTGCCTCGCTTTTCGCGGGCGCGGCCTGCTTGGGGGCTTTAACGGGCTTTTCGCGCTTGGGCTTAATTGGAACGCTTTCGGCGAGCTCACACAGCACGATGCCCGCCTTGTCTTTAGAGAGCTTGATTTTGACGCGGCGCGCGGGGTGCTTCATTCCGCGCTTGCGTACGAAGTCCGCGACGCTGGGGTCGATTCGAACGGCTTCTTCGGCCGTTTTCATGTGGCGGCTGCAGAACGCGCGCAGCAAGCGCATCGCGGTGTTGCCGCGCTTGGTAAAGGGTTTCGCGTACGCCTTGCTTAAGTTCGCGACGTAGAGGCGCTCGAGAACGATTTCGCGTTTCTTTTCTTTCCGCTCCTCGCGCGGCGGCGTCTGGGTTTGCGGTTTGACGGACGCTGCCGAGACGGGAGCCTTTGCTGCGGGAGCGGGCACCGGGGGTTTGGGTTCCGGTTTAGGTGTTTGGACTTGCGCGACGGGAGTTTGAGGTTCAGCCATTCATTTGTTCACCTATGAGAATCGTTGCTGCTGCGTTATTTGCGAGGATTTTTTTTGCGCTGCGTTCGGTTTTGGTAGAGGCCGAGCTTTTTGTCGCGCCAGTTGCGTTGCTGGGCGTTGCGCGTGAGGCGGCGCTTGGTGCGCGCGATCACGAAGAGGGGAAGGCGGCGGTTCTGCTTGATTGCTTTCGCGAGGATGCGCTTGAGGTCGCTGGTTTTTGCTTTCGCCATTTGACTGATTCACCTGTTGAATTGTTGGTTTGCGTTATTTGCGGCTGATGCGCGTGATGCGGGTTTCGCGCCGCGGGTTCACGCGCTCGACGAGTTGCCGAAGGTCGTTTTCAGAAAGTTTGCTTTGCAGCTGGCCGCGTTGGGCGAGTTGCACGATGACGAGGGCGAGTTTCTCGTAGAGTTCCGGGTTCGCGGTGCGGATGTTCGCCATCCGTTCGTACGCGGCCGAGTCGAGGACGGTTTGAAGCACCTAACGCAGCTGCGCGTCGCGCGCCGCCTTCGCCTGCAGTTCTTGCAAGCGTTTCGCGTACGCCTCGCGCAATTCGTTTGCTTCGCTCTCAGCCATCGACGAGTTTCACTTATTGTTTGAGTTTTTCGCTGCCGCCCGACGCTTTTTCGAGTAGCGAGCGTCCCGCGCTCGTGAGGATGCGGCCCTTCTTTTTTTCGTCCTTCGCTACAAAACCCGCTTTTTCGAGTTGCTGCAGAGCGAGGCGGATGATTTTGCCGCCCGCGGGGCGGTGGTGCGAGCGGCGCACGATGTGCGTTGTGCGGCCGCCGTATTTTCGACGCAAGCGCTGGACCCCTACGTTTCCCTGCACGTACAAGGTGCGCAGGAGGGATGCGCAGCGCTGGAACCAGAAATCATCCTGCTGGGGCACGCGTTCGCGGTAGCTGCCCGACTTAACCGAGAGCACCCACGCGGGAGGCTGGATTTCCGGCTTCTTTTTGAGTTCGTCCGCCACGCGCCCAATCAAGGCGTTAGGGGAAACATCCAAAACCGACATTCACTCACCTTTGAGGTAATCGCTTAAACGCGAACCAATTACTTTGGACTCGAGGCTACGGCTCGAAAGCCAAGCCTTCTCGTTCCTGCTTTCAATTTTCGGCGCCCCTTGTTGAGGGTCGCAGCCGCCCAGCCACGGGCGGAAAGGTTAACGCTCTAAATGGCTACTTTATTGGGGGTTGGAGGGTTTTAAACCGTTCCCCTCGCTCTCGCCGCCCTTGCGAACACCCGCGCGCGGGGGTTTCGGCAGTGTAGGCACGCCCAGACTACTTCCCTCGTTTTAGGGTCGGTGCGCACGCGTGCGCTCACGCCGGGAACCAAGGGTGTGCCGCACTTTTTGCAGTAGTTGGCGGCGCCGATTTTCAGGCGGTGGCGCATCGCGATTTTGCGCGCGAGCGAAACGTAGCGACGCGCATACTCGGGGCGGTCCTTGAGGCGTTGAGTGGCGAGCGCGAACAGCGTTTGGATACGTTCGGCCGCGATTTCGTCCAACGCGACTTGTTTGCGGTTCTTTTCGTTTCCGCGCTTCATTTCTATCTTCACTTGGCGAAGGGGATTGAATGGGCCCGGGCCGGGTTGAACGGCCGTCTCCCAGTTGGCTTCGAGGCGCGCGGGCGCTTTGTCCGCGCGCGTCTTATAAGACTCCCCCGCCGCCCCTTTTTGGGGTGCGGCGTCTGGTGCTCTAGCCACTAAGCTACGGGCCCGCGAGTGCGGCTAAAGGTTTGAAGTCGGGAGTGTTTTATATTCGCCGCTCTCCTAGTTCGTTTCTCTGCCGCGGGTGGTTTTCGCTTCATGGCGTTCTCCTTGCTCAAGCGTTTGCAAGCCAAAGACTACGCGACGCTGCTTAACCTTTCCCTCGGCCTGCTCGCCCTTCTCTCCACCCATTTGCTCTCTCGTTTCGCGGCGTTGTTCGTCATTGCGGCCGTGTTCGTGGACGCGGCGGACGGTTGGATTGCGCGCGCGGGTAAGGGCGGCAACGCCTTCGGGCGCGAGTTGGATTCCCTTGCGGACATGGTTTCTTTCGGCGCCGCGCCCGCGTTCTTCATTTTCGTTGCGCGGGGAGACGAGTTGGGCGTTCTGGTCGGTTTGTTTTACGCCGCCATGGTGGCGGTGCGCCTCGCCGCATTCAACTTGCAGAAAACCAAGAATTACCGCGGCCTACCCAGCCCCGCCGCGGCGCTCCTCGTGTTGGCGGGTTTGTACGTGTTTGGGGACGGGCTCGTGACGCCGCTGGTGGCGGGGTTGCTCATGGTGGCGAACTTCGAATTGAAAAAAATTAAGTTTTAGAAAAATATTTTTCCTCTTCGCTAAGCGGTGTTTTTGTGATTATTGTCCTTAACGCGGGCGGGCAGTACTGCCACCTCATCGCGCGGCGCGTGCGCGAGCTGCAAGTCCGCTCCGAAATCTTGCCGTACGAGACGCCCGCCTCCGAGCTTAAGAAACTCGCGCCCGCGGGTCTTATTTTGTCGGGCGGCCCTGCGTCTGTGTACGAGGAAGATAACTCCCCGCAAATCGACCCCCGAATTTTGGATTTGGGAATCCCGATCCTCGGGATTTGTTATGGCCACCAAATGCTCGCCAAAGCAGTCGGGGGGAGAGTGGAGAAAGCCGCCACGCCGGAGTACGGCAAGCGCGTTTTTGATCTCAAATCGAACGCGTTGTTTCGTGGCGTGGAAGGCAAGCAGCAAGTGTGGATGTCGCACGGCGACGAAGTCCACTCCCTCCCTGCTGGTTTCGTGCGAACCGCGACAAGCGGGGACGCGGGCGCGACGGGTTTTGTCGCGTTCGCGGACGACCGCCGAAAACTCTACGGCGTGCAGTTCCACCCCGAAGTCGTGCACACGCCCGCCGGGCAGCGCATCTTACAAAACTTTTTGGAAGACATCTGCAAAGCGAAAAAAGATTGGAAGCTCGGCGACGTCGCCGAAAAAATACTCGAAGACGTCCGCCGCGCCGTCGGCCCCAAGTCCCACGCCCTCATGGCGGTCTCCGGCGGCGTCGATTCGACGGTTGCCGCCGTGCTCTTGCGGGAAGCGCTCGGCGCGGAACGCGTGCACTTGGTGTTTGTCGATACGGGTTTGTTGCGCAAGAACGAGGCCGTGGAAGTCAAGGCGTTCTTCGAGAAAACGCATTTTAAGCACTTTCATTTCGTTGACGCGAGCACTGAATTCCTCAACCAACTCAACGGCGTGGCGGACCCGGAGGAGAAGCGCAAACGCATCGGGTATGCATTCATCCGCGTGTTCGAGCAAAAAGCGCGTGATTTGGAGAACGAATTCCCGCAAATTAAGTTCCTCGGCCAAGGCACGATTTACCCAGACCGCATCGAGAGCGCATCCGGCTCCAAGCACGCCTCCAAAATCAAGTCCCACCACAACCTCACGCTTCCCGAAGACCTCAAACTCAAAATCGTCGAACCCCTCAAAGACCTCTACAAGGACGAAGTTCGCGAACTCGGGCGACAATTTAACATTCCCGAAACCCTCATCGGCCGTCACCCCTTTCCCGGTCCGGGCTTGGCGGTGCGCATCTTGGGCGAAGTGACGCCCGAAAAACTCGAAATGGTACGCGAAGCCGACGCCATCTTCATCGCGACGTTGCGCAAGCACGGCTGGTACGACAAAACCTGGCAAGCCTTCGCCGCGCTTCTGCCCGTGCAAAGCGTGGGCGTCCAAGGCGACGCGCGCACTTACGCGCACATGATTGCGCTACGCGCCGTGAACTCGGTGGACGGCATGACGGCGGACTGGACGAAACTTCCCGCCGACTTACTCGAAGACGCGAGCACACAAATCGTGAACAAAGTCAAAGGCATCAACCGCATCGTCTACGACATCACGCAAAAACCCCCCGCCACAATCGAGTACGAGTGAGTAGCTGGGGGGGGGCGTTGGTGCACGCCTTTAATTCGTTGTTTTTCCTATTTGTTTCAGGTTTTTGTCATGGATTTGGGTGCTGGCATCCGCAAAGCCCTCGCCAAACTCACTGGCGGGGGGTATGTGGATGAAAAAGCCGTTAAAGAACTCTGCAAGGAGCTGCAGCGCGTTCTTATCACGAACGACGTCAATGTCCGCCTCGTCTTTGACCTAACCAAGCGCATTGAAGAGAAGTCCCTCAAGGAGAAGCCCTTGCCGGGGATGAGTTTGCGTGAGCACGTTGTTCGCGTCGTGTACGATGAACTCAAAAACCTCCTAGGCGACAAGTTTGAGCCTCGTTTGGATTCGCACAAAATCCTCGTCCTCGGCCTCTTCGGCGCAGGAAAAACCACGAGCATCGCGAAACTCGCGCGCTTCTACCAATCCAAAGGTCTCAAAACCGCGGTAGTTGCAGGCGACGTGTGGCGACCGGCCGCGTTTGAGCAACTCGAACAGAACGCTAAACTCGTGCACGCCGGTTTTTACGGCCGCAAAGGCGCCAAAGCCGAAGAAGTCGCTCGCGAAGCCGTACAGCACCTCAACGGCTACGATGTCTTAATTTTCGACTCGGCGGGGCGCAGCGCTTTTGACGAAGAGTTGGTGGACGAGCTGCGCCGCGTGAATTCCGTGTTCAAACCGGACGAAAAATATTTGGTCGTGAGCGCGGACGTGGGGCAAGTCGCGGGCAAACAAGCCACCCAATTCAACGACGCCGTCGGACTCACAGGCGTTATCGTCACGAAGATGGACGGATCCGGCAAGGGCGGCGGCGCGCTCAGCTCCGTGGCGGCCGCGGGCGTCAACATTTCTTTCATCGGCGCGGGCGAAAAACCCGCCGACTTCGAAGTCTTCGACTCCAAAAAATTTGTTTCCCGCCTCGTGGGGTTTCCCGACCTCGACTCTCTACTCGAGAAAGTGAAGGAAGCTGGCGAGGAAGCCGACCTTGAGAAAGCTATGGAGGAGGGG
The DNA here is from genome assembly GCA_037444945.1 of Microcaldota archaeon. Classification (GTDB taxonomy): domain Archaea; phylum Micrarchaeota; class Micrarchaeia; order Norongarragalinales; family JBBILJ01; genus JBBILJ01. The sequence continues at coordinate 13,063 of JBBILJ010000018.1, forward strand.
AAACTCGATTACAACACGTTCCTCACGCAAATGAAGGCCATGAAGAAGATGGGGCCGCTTAAGCAGGTCATGCAAATGATGGGCGCCTACGATTTGCCCGAAGAACTCGTGGGCAAGAGTGAGGAGAAAATGAAGGTCTTCGAGAACGCGGTCTACTCCATGACGCGCGTCGAGCGCGAGAACCCCGACTTGATGAAGAACAAGGCGCGTCAGGAGCGCGTCGCCAAAGGCGCGGGCCTCAAACTCGACGAAGTGCGCGAACTCGTTCAAAATTTTGAGCGCGTGCAAAAAATGATGAAGGGCATGAAGCGCAACCGCGGCATGCTCAAACACCTCGGCAAAATGGCGGGAGGCCTCAAAGGCATCCCGGGCATGGGTGGTTGAGTGCTTATGAGTAGAACTGGTCGCGTTTACGCGGGTGTGGGAGTCTGGGTGGAGCGCGAGGGCAAAATCCTCGTCGGCTTTCGCTTAGGGGACCACGGCGGAAACTCGTGGAGCCCGCCTGGTGGAACCGTCGAGCCCGGTGAAGTCCCCAAGCAGACGGCGGCGCGCGAACTCAAAGAAGAAACCGGACTGGTCGCGACACGCTTCGAATCATTCGGTTTTACGAGCGCTGTGCACCCGTATGCGAGTTGGCTCACGATTTGGCTCAAGGCGCTGGACGCGAAAGGCGAGGTCTGATGGAGCCCGACAAGTTTGCGCGCTGGGAGTTTCGCTCTCCAGCGGAGTTGAAGAAAAAGCCGGGCGAATTGACGAACGCTAGTTCGACTGGCGCTCAGGCTAGAATGCGTGCCCGTCCGCGCCTTTTTCTTTCCTTCCTTCCTTTCCCTTGCTAACGTATGCTTAATTTTGAACTCCTCCGCATTGGTGTGGCCGTTCTCGGGGCGGGAGTGGCGGCGTGGCAGGATCATAAGACGAGTTTTATTGACGACCGCGTCGTGTTCGCCATGATAGCAGCCGGCGTTCTATTCAACCTCGCCACCTTGAACGCAAACTTTATTCTTTACTCTTCAATCGGCGTCGCCCTCATCCTCGGCGGCGGGTACCTGTTTTACCGCGCGGGTCAGCTCGGCGGCGGCGACGTGCTTTTGTTTGCGGGACTGCATTTGCTCTTCCCCGTCGCGCCCACCGCCTTACTCCTCGTCGCGTCGCCGCCCTTGGTCTTTGCGTTGACTTTGCCGCCCGTGGTTTCCCTGTTTTTGTACAGCGCCGTGTTCGCGCTGCTCGGTTCGACGGCGGAGTTCGCGCTCAAATTGCGCGGCCGCAAACTCAAGCCCGATTGGCCGCTCGCATTACTGCTCGTCGCGTCGTTCTTCGTTTCACTCTACTTGTTGGCGAGTGTGGGAGCGTTGAATGCGTTTGCGTCCGCGTTGCTCGTGGTCGTGTTTGTTCCCGCCGCGTTCATGGCGGCGTTTAGGAATCAAATCTCTAAGGAGTTGCTCGTCAAGCGCATACCCCTCAAGGATTTCTTAGAGGAGGATGTAGTGGAGTTGGACGCGCTCCCCAAGCGCGTGGTGGCGAAGTATAAGCTCGAGCGTGTCGCGACTGCTGAGATGATGAAAAAACTCAAACTCGTCGCGCGCCGCGAACGGATTCGCCGATTCCCGGTCTACCACGGATTGCCGCGCTTCGCGCCGTACGTGTTTGCCGCCCTCCTCGCTCTGCTCTTTTTCGGGGACGCGTTCCGCTTCTTCCAGCTCTTCGTTTAGGGGCGAGGCTGGGCGTCAGGTTTAAAGGGTGTTCCCGTGTTAGGGGTTTAATTCAATTTGCTGGAAGTGATGTTTGAATGGTGAAGAAAACCCGTCCCCGCGCATCGCGCAACGCCAAGCCCGCGCGCGGGCCTCACGCGCCTAAGATTTTGGAGGCCGACCGCAAGTTCCACCAGCTCCTCAACGAGTGGCGCAAGCATGTGCGCGAAGAAATCGCGCTTCACCAGCGCATCAACGCCGCCCTCTCCAGCGGTCGGCGCGATTTTCACAAGCACTTGCACGAAACTATCGAGCTGCACTCGCGCTTCGTCAAGCAACTCAAGAAGCTCTGAATGCGCGAGCGAAAAACGAGGGCCGCGGGATGAGTCGCGGCACTTGGCGCTGGTAGTCGCGGTAGCGCTTGCCGAAGCGCTTGACTAATTCGTTTTCTTCCCAGCCGGTTAGGGTGGGGAGGGCGGCAAGCCAGTAGAGGAGGATGACGAGGAGCCAGAGGTATCCCGTCATGAGGATTAGGCCAAGAGTGGCGAGGGCGCTGAACGCGTAAATCGGGTGCCGCACGGCCGCGTACGGTCCCGTCGTGACGAGTTTGAATTCTTCCTTTTCGTCGAGGTGAGCCAAACCAATGTGGACTCGGCGGCCGATGAGCGCGTCTGCCCACTCTTCACCGATGATGGCGATGACGAATAGGCCTAAACCAATCTCGCCAAAAGCTCCAGG
>JBBILJ010000019.1:0-14890 GCA_037444945.1 Microcaldota archaeon
AAGAGAGTAAATAAGTTATGAGTTAGCGGGCGGCGAGGAAAGCGAGGCTCAATAAGTGAGCTTGAACCGTAGCAGGGCGGCGAGTTGGAAGGCGGCAAACTCTCGGCCCGCGTCGTCTTCGGAGTTGAAAATCAGGATGTCAGCGCCGCTTTTACGCGCGTCGTCGAGGAGTTGATTCGCGTCGCCCTTCGTTTTCTTGTCGCGCAGCAGCGCGTCCGCCACCATGATTTTGGAGGCGGCACTCATCGCGACAGCTTGCTGCACGTCGCGCAGACCGTAAACGGCGAGACCGTCTTCTTTGGCGACGTGTTTTTTGAGTTCCTCGAGGGCGGAAAACTCTTCCGCGAGTTTTTGCTCACCGAGGAGTTTTTCCAAGACCCCGCCTTTGAGGAGTTCGTGAACGGCGGAGCGCTCCGCGCTCGACGCGTGCTCAAAGGACAGCTTTTGCGCGAGTTTGGGGTTTTTGTCTTTCGCGTATTTTTTGAAGGACTCGGTCGTGAAGCCAGGACCCGCGACCACTATTTTTTCGGCTTGCGCGCGATCGAGGGCTTGCAGGACTTCGGAGTAATACTTCTTGACGCCTTCCTCAAACGTGGCGGGGTCGCGTTTGGATGCGTGACACGCGACTTCGAAGGGGAACTCGATGCCGCGCTTTTGGAGTTGCGCGAAAGTGGCTTTCTCGTCATCCATCACGACGATTAGCGCGGTAACGTGCTTGGCTTTCGCTTGCGCTTCGCGCAGGAGGGCGAGGTGATAGGGCTCCAATTTTTTGCGCACAAGAAGGCGACCGTGGAGTTCAACGTCGAGCGTGTGATGCTCTCCGGTCGGGGCGTATTCTTGTGGTTCACCGTGGAGAATCACGCCCGTCACGCGCAGCTTGTTCGCGCTTTCAGCGAACTCGACGCTTACGACGCGCAAACGCAAGTGAACGGCCTTCTTTTCCCCGCTCTCACCGCGCTCAAGTCCCGGCGTCTTGAAGCGGCGCCAGCCTTTGCCTTCGACTTCGTCCCCCTCTTCGAGTAGGCGCGAGAGCGTCCAGAGGTCTTCCAGCGTTTCCGGCTCGAGCTTAACTTCCCCAAGAGAAGCGTCGAGGTGAACAATCTTCATTGCAGCGTCAACTCAATTGATGAAAGGAATTAGGGTGCCGCGGGGTTTTAAGGGATGAGTTTTTATTGCGCGCGCCCGCTAGTTGCCTACGAGAACCATGAAACTTTACGTCCTCAGCGCGGGTACCGTCTACCCGCTGCAAACCGAACTTAAGCACCTGCTCGCTGCATACTTCACGAACCTCACCGTCATGGGTCTGCCCGACGTGCTTGACGTGCCGCACGAAGCGCTCGACCCAGCGCGCGGGCAGTACGACGCCGACGTTTTGGCGGCGCACTACGGACATGAATTGCGCCGCGGCGCGACCGGCGTGGAGCGCGGCGCACTCGCCCTCGTGGTTTTTCCGCGCGACGTGTTTAGGCGCCACACGCGGTACGCGTACGGCTCCGCGCTTCCCGGCAGTGGGGTAGCGGTCGTGAACGCGTTCCGCCTCGACCCGCGTCTCCACACGCATCAAGCCGACGACGCGCTCTGGCTCGCGCGCATTTTCAAGGAATCCCTTCACTACCTGGGGCACGCAATGGGTTTGCCGCACTGCGCGCGTGTTCGGTGCGTGATGCATCACTCGCCGCGCCGCGAGTACGTGGACCGCAAGGAGCCGCGCTACTGCCGCTCTTGCGCCGCCAAGCTCTTCTAACGGTTTTTGCTCAATTCGCGTGGATTCGGTTTTCATGGCGTTTCTCGAGGGCGGGCACCAACTCGTCGAACTCAAGCGCTTATACGCGAGCGCAGCGGCCGGTAAAACGACGACGCACGAAGACTTCACCGTGCGTCCGCGGGGGAGCGTCAAAGAAGGCGTGCTGGTGAGCGTGGAGCCAGACGCGGGCCTCGTCCCTTCTCGGCACGACGCGAAGGACTGGCGGCACCATGTCGTCGTCCTCCTCCCCGCGGCTGAGCAGTGGGAACGCGTCGTTGAACGACCCTGGCTCACGAAGACGCTGCCAGGGGCTCTGGGGCACGCGTGGATCGCGGAAAAGGACGGCAACGCGGTCGTGCTCGAAGTACAGAGAACCGCAGCGCGCGAACTGCGCACCGCGCCGCCGGAAGTCAGCGACAGCGTCAAGCGCGCGGTTGACGCGTTGTGGGGCGCCGCGTTTCGGCTCGCGCGTGAAAAAAAGTGGTCACTTTACGCGGTGGACGCCAAGCACGTCGCGGCGTTGTGGGCGCTCGAGAAAAACCCACCTTCGCGCCAAGCGCTTGAAACGGTTTACCGCACCGCAATGAAGCGCGCCGCCAAAGCGGCCGGCCGGACTCCCTCGATGATTCTTCTATCGGACGCGCCGCTGGGTGAAGAACTGAAAAAGAAAATCAAGAGCGCCGCGCTCGTAACCCTCCGCGAGAAAAAGGGGGGTTAGCCGAGTTGGGAGACGTTGAGGGCGGCGAACTCGGAGTCGTTAAGGAGGGCGGCTAACTCGTTTTGAGTAGCCGACGCTTGAGCGTGCACCGTTAAGGGAACACTCGCGGCCGGCGTCACCGTCGCGCGAACGGTCGGCGCGGGCGTCGGGGACGAAGCGGGCGGGCTTTGCACGCATCCTGCTAAAAGAGCGACGGCGAGGAGGAGTGAGAGCAGGGCGAGGGAGATTTTCATTTCAAAACACCTGATAGCAATAAGAAGCGGGAAGGATTTAAACCTGCTTTCGCTTAAAGCGTGAAGGTTGGTGGTTTAGTTTGAAGGTCTCAACACTAGTAGTCTTCTCCGTCTTCGTTCTCGCCCTCACGTTTGGCGCCAGCGCTGCCACACTGCACGGCATCGTGTACGACGGCGAATTGCAGCCCTCCCGCGCCCTCGTAACGGTGACTTCGAGCAACGGCATCGCTCAAAACCAAGTCGCCTCCAACGGGTCTTACTCGTTCCAAGTCGCTCCCGGCAACTACACCGTGGCGGCTGTGCTCGCGCAAGCCAACGGCACGTTGACGAATTACTCCGTTACCGAGCAAGTTTCGCTGCCCACGGACGGCACGTACTCATTCGACGTCGTCGCGTTCGGTGCCGACCTTTCCGCGAGTGACCTCGCGCAAGCCGAGCAAGCCCTTGCTGTGCCTGAAACCCAGCCGCCCGCTCTCGACTACGCGCTCCTCGCGGTGGAGCTGCTCGCGATTGTCCTCATCGTCGGGCTCGCGGTGTTGGCGCGCCGCAACAACGCGCTGCAGCGCGCCCTGCAAACCGCGAACAAACCCTTTGACGTTATCGTGAAAAGGGAAAAACCGTCGCTCAGCGCGGCTCCGGCCGCGAAGCTTTCCCGCGAGCACAAGAGCATTCTCAAGTTGCTGGCGTTGAGTGGGGGTCGCAGCACGCAGAAAGCGCTCAAGCAAAAACTGCCGTGGAGCGAGGCGCGCACCTCACTGCTCCTCACCGAGTTAGAGGAGTACGGCAAAGTGCGCCGCCGCAAGGTGGGGCGCGAGAACGCCGTGGAGCTCCTCGACTGACTTTGTTTTTGGGCGGATGCGCTCGTTAAACCATTATTCTGTGTAACTGGGTTGAAGAATTCATGAAGCGCTTGGCCGTCATTGATCGCGAGCACTGCGTGGGGCCGTCGAACAAGTGCAACCGCGTGTGCGTTCCCGTTTGCCCCGTGGTGCGCATGGGAGCGGACGCGATTTTCATCGGTGAGGACGGGTATGCGCGCATCAACGAAGACTTGTGCATTGGTTGCTTGTTGTGCGTCAAAAAGTGTCCCGTGAAAGTGATTAGCGTCGTGAACCTGCCGGGCGAAGAAGGCGACCCGACGTTCCAGTACGGCGAAAATACGTTTCGATTGTACGGCCTCGTGCTACCGAAAAGCAAGAGCGTGGTGGGCCTCATCGGCGTCAACGGCATCGGGAAAAGCACCGCGCTCGAATTGCTCACCGGCAAGCTGCGCCCCAATTTCGGTCACTACGAGAAAACCTTGAGCGCCGAGGAAATTAAGAAAGCGTTTCGCGGTCAGGAAGTCCAGGACTACTTAGAGAAACTCGAAGCCAAATCCGTGCGAGTCGCGTACAAAATCCAGCACGTCGACATCCTGGCGAAAGCCAAAGGCACCGCCGGCGAGTTGCTGCGAGCCTGCCAAGAGCAGCGGAGCGACACTGACTACCTCGCGCTCCTCCAAGAACTCGAAGTCGACGACTTACAGGACCGCGAACTCTCCCAACTCTCCGGCGGCGAGCTGCAGCGCGTCGCCATCGCGTGCACGCTGCTCCGCGACGCCGTCGTGTACTTCTTCGACGAGTACTCCTCGTACCTCGACATCCGCCAACGCCTCCGCCTCGCGCACACACTCCGCAACGTGGCGGAAGAGAAAAGCGTCGTGCTTGTTGAGCACGACCTCGCCCTCCTCGACTACCTCAGCGATTTTGTGCACGTGTTGTACGGCGAGAAAGGCGTTTACGGCAAAATCTCGCAACTCAAGAGCGTCAAGAACGGAATCAACGAGTACCTCGACGGCTTGCTGCGCGAAGAAAACATCCGTTTCCGCAAGGAGAGCATCAAGTTCAACCTCAAAAGCCCCACCATCGAAATCGGCAAAAAAGCCTTCGACTACCCGGCGCTGAAAAAGCAATTCAAACAATTCGCGTTAAGCACGGATACGGGTTTCGTGAACAAAGGCGAAATCGTAGGGCTGGTTGGGGCGAACGGCATCGGCAAAACCACCTTCATCAAACTCCTCGCCGGCGTTGAGCACCCTGACGAAGGCCAAAGTTTGGAGCGCAAACGCGTCGCTTACAAACCCCAGTACGTGACGAGCGACTTTGACGGCTCGGTCGCGGAACTCCTCGCTTCGCTTAACCTCCAAAGCGCGATTCACGAAAACGAAGTCGGCTCGCGCCTTGAAATCCCGCCCTTGACGGAGAAACAAGTCAAAAACCTTTCGGGCGGCGAACTCCAACGCGTCAGCATCGCGATTAATTTAGCGCAACCCGCTGACGTACGCCTCCTCGATGAACCCTCCTCCTTCCTCGACGTCGAGCAGCGCCTCAACGCCGCCGATGCCATCAAGCGCGTCGCGCAAGCGACGGGAGCCCCCACCTTCGTCGTCGACCACGACGTCCTCTTCATCGACAGCGTCAGCGACCGCCTCATTGTTTTCGACGGCAAATCGGGCGTTAACGGTCACGCCCGCGCACCCTTGCCTTTGCGCGAGGGCATGAACGCGTTCCTCAAAGAAATGGATTTGACATTCCGCCGCGACCCCCAAACGGGTCGGCCGCGCGCCAACAAGCCCGGCAGCGTCCTCGACCGCGAGCAAAAGGAGAAGGGAGAATACTACTACACGCAGTAGTTCCAATAAAAGCCTAAATTATTCCCTCGCCCGAGACTCCCTGGGCGCCAAAAACCTACAAAAGTCAAGCGACAGCCTTCTCTAAAAGCCGCCGATCCGCCTCCGACAACCCATAAAGGTCGAAAACGAGGGAGTCAATTTTGTTTTCAATCTCGTCAAGGACTTTAGGTTCACTGGCCTTGAGTGCGTTTCTAGCCAGGAGGGCGATTTCTTCGAAAAGTTGTTTTTGTCCTTCTGTCTCGGGAACTTTTATCGGAATTGCGCTAATAATTCTTGAGTTCAACTGGAAATAACCGCCGCGCTTCTCTGGAGCCGCGCGTTTGATGAAAAAGTGAATCAGTTTTGAGTTCAATACGCCGAGAATCGATAAGTAGTCTTTCTTTGGTAGAACGCCGAAAACTCCGGCAGTACCGAGAGTGAAGAGTGTTTCCGAATTTGTTGGTGCGAAGCGAGGTCGGATTACGAGAGCGGGGGTAAGAATAAGTTTTGAAAGAGGCTTATCACTTTTGAAATACATGTATGCGAACCAGGTTCCGTGCAATTGTTGAGCCGACTGCCCATACCAAAGTCGTTTCGAAAGTGTTTCGCGGTTCTTTATGAGATAAGAATAAAGAAAAGGCATTCTAGTTTTGAATTCGTCTTCGTTCGGAAGACGGTAAGTTTCGTTTTCTCTGAAATACGGAAAAACTGAGACCCGATTACCAAAATCAACTTTCCAACGCTGAACTTGGCGACCCAAGACAAAAGGGATTAATTGTGCGGCCTCAATTTTTGCTTCACCACTCTTAAACGAAACTACCGAATATCGTTCTTCGGTTTTCTGCAGTTTTCCGAGGTAGGTTTTGTCTGAGCCAGTCTGCGTTCCAGAGATTACCTCGGCCAATTCGCCAAGCGGTTTACAACCACTAAAAACTCGAGCGAGTTTCGCTTCTGCCGGACTCTCAAAAACCCAGTCGGCCCTTCCAAATGTTCGGAGGTTAACAAACAACCGCCCGATATTCGCGTTTGTTATGCCATCTACAATTTGATTCAAAGTGTGTTCGTCGGGTTTTTTCACCGAAACGACTTCGGTTTCTTTTTTCTCTCCTTTTGAAAGAACAAGTATGGTCGGATAGTTTGTCGCGTCCTTGAAAATTCCCGCGTCTTTGAAGTTCACAATTTGGTCTACTTGCGTTTTTTCAAGCATAAACTGACGAAGCAGTCTTCCATAGTCGCGCTTGAAGAATTGATTTGAACAAATATAGCCGAACTTACCTCGAACCGATAGAAAATTCACGCCGAGTTCGATGAAAGGAATATACAAATCGAAATTTCCCTTGGCCGTCGCGTAATCCCGCGAATAAACCGCGCGACTATTCGCGTCAATCTCCTGTACGCTTACATATGGCGGGTTTCCGACGATGTAGTCGTATTTTTTGTTTTTGAGGGCGTCGATTTCGGTTTGGTTTTTGCCGAGGCTTTGGCCGGTGGGGCTGTGGAAGGTGTTCAAGTTCGTTTGCCCGTCGGGGAGGCGGAGGGAGTCGGTTCGGTAGACTTGGAAGCGCGGGATTCGGAAGCCTGATTTGCCTTGGCGGGCTTTCTGGTAGAGGTCGACGACTTGGAAGAGGAGGTTCATTTCGGAGATGTGGGCGGCGAAGGGGTTGATGTCGAAGCCGTGAATGTGGGTTGCGACGCCGAGGAGGGTTTCGCGGCACTCTTCGGGCGTCAAGCGCTCGAGAACGGTGCGCCACTTCTTCATGTCGACGCTTTCCTTCGGGGTCGCCTTGCCGAACTTGACGGCGTAGCGGCCGATGAGGCGGCGCGTGGCGCGCACCAGAAAGCCGCCCGAACCGCACGCGGGGTCGATGAGGTCGCGGTCCTCGATGGCTTTGGAGGGCTCGTAGCCGACCGCGTCCAGAATGTAGTCCACGACTTCGTCGGGCGTGTAGAATTCGCCGAGTTTTTTGCGCTCATCCTTGGGGAGGTATTTCTCGTACATCTTGCCTAAAATGTCTTTGTCGACTTTGGAGAAGTCGAACTGGTTGAGCGTCCACAGCGTCACGTTGAGGGCGCGGTTGAGTTCCCCGTCGCCGGTCTCGTACCAGTCCAGCGGGCTGCCTTTCTCGAAGAAGTGCTCGTAAATGTTGTTCGCGGAGCGGTAGGTGAGTTGGAGGATTTCTTTGAAGAGGCTGTCCTCGTTGCCGGCGAGTTCCTCCCACAAGAACTCGCGCAATTGTTCGATGCCGCCGTTCGAAATCTTCTTCTTCAGGATGCCTTTGTCCTCGCAGATGCGGATGAAGAGGAGGCGGCTGAGGAGCGCGTAGGTGGATTCCTTGCAGAAGACGGGCTTGTTTTCCTCGTCCGTCTTGTCGGAGCGGTTGGAGAACTCCTTCCACTCGAAGTAGCCTTCGAAGCCGGCGTACTTCTTGAACTGCTCGCGGCCCTCCATGCTGGCGCGCGCCACGCGCGAACTCATTTCGGCGTTGGAGCGCGTTTGTTTTTTGAGGTCCCCGATCTCGCCGCGGAAGCGCTGGTAATCCAAGTAGCCGGCGAGGTAATCGTCGAACGCGTTGTACGCGTATTGGCGCAGCAGGTCGTTGGAGAGGTAGTTGAGGCGCTCGATGAGTTTCTCGAAGCCCGCGTCCTCGGAGAGGTCGATTTTCGCGTAGAACTCGTTGAAGCGGGAGTACTTGCTTTCGCTCCAAATCTCGGCTTTCGCCAGTTTTTCGAGGGCGAGGAATTGTTCGACTTCCTGCGAGGTCAACTTGTCTTCCGAGAGGCGCTTGGCGTTGGAGAGAGCCTCGAAATCGATGTCGGCGCGCAGGATGCGCTTGCCGTGCACGATTTCCCACAAGAGAAAGCGAAAGCCGTTTGCGAGACCCACGAAACGGGTGGATGCGTCCGCGTATTTTCCTGCTTGTTCGCGCCATTTTTCGGCGGAGAGGTTTTCGCGGGGGCGCTTGGTTTCAATGACGGCGATGCGGAAACCGTTTTCGTCGAAGAGCGTGACGTCCGTTCGGCCGCGCTCGTACGCGAAATCCCGCGTTTCGTAACCGAGGACGCCTTCCACGAGGTAACGGCCGAGTTTGGGGCTAAAATTGTGCTCGACGGTGTCGAGGTCGATTTCCTTGCGAATCGTGCTGAACGCTCGCAAAACCGCGTTCACGAACGATTCGGTCCTTTCCCTCGGCAAAAGCCAACCCACCGCAAGAGGTTTCGTTATGGAGGGTTAAAAAACGATTGAGGCACGTCGCTTCCCGTGGCGAAGCCCGGTTTAAGTAAAAAACCGCGAGGGTTTTACCCGAAGAGTTTGAGTGCGCCAGCGGGAATGATGAATTCGAGGGCGATGAGGATAGTGACGATGACTTCGAGCACGATGAGAAGCAACGAAATCGCGTAGTCGCGGCGCGTGTGGGCTTTGTCGTTGAGGAACTCGTAGACGTCTTCAAGCGAGGCGAGCTTGCTTTGCACGCCGTGATTCCACTCGGCGAGATGGAGGACTTTGGCGGCGAGGCGGTTCACGCGCGCGAGGTACACGTCGCCCACGAGTTTAAGCGTGTTCTCGACTTTCTCGATGATTTCGTTCACGCCAATGCGGATTTCGGCGACTTCATCACGCGCCTTCTCGTAATCGTACAAGATGCCGACCTTGCGCGAGTTCTCCACGTCCGCGTACGCTTTCTCGAGCTCGCGGTCGAGCAACTTGTCGTAGTAGCGCAATTCGAGGGACTCAATGACGGCGTACTCGAGCACGTCAAGCACCGCAAAATCGCTCTCCGCGTCCTGCAAAAACGCGGCGTTCCACGAAATCACGAGCAAATCGTCCGAGTAGTACGAGAGGCGGTTCGAGAGCAGCGCCTCCTTGTGTTCGGGCGAGAGGGGCTTAGAGTCGGCAAAAAGGACGGCGAGCAACTCGTCGGGGTGCTTGGCGAGCCACTCCTCGCTCGAAACCGGTTTTTCGGTCTGCTGGACGTGGAATATGGAGTAGTGCGCGCTCATTGGTTTGTCGTTGGGCGCCACAACGGCGTCCTTAAGTTCGGCGGTAAGTTTGGAAACGATTTTTTCGGCTTCCACGTGCAGCGCTTTTTGGTTGTCGGCGAGCGTAAGCGAAAACGCCTTCCACTCACTCCAATCTCCGGAAACGGGAAAGCGGAAGAGGACCGTCACGACGCCGAGCGCATAAATTTTAACGGACACTTTCGCGGCCGCCTCGCGCTCCTTCTCCCCGCCCTTGCCGTCTTTTTCTTTGAGCTTAAACGCGCGCGAGCCGAGCGAGACGAGCAGCGGCGGCTCAGCGTACTTCATATAATCCGGCGTCAGGCGCTGCAGGGGTAACTGCGATTCCTTGGGTTGGCGGTTGTAAATCTTCTCGATCTTACCCAAGGAGACCTCGTTGCCCACGTCGAACGCGTGCAAGACAACAGCCTCGCCAGAGGCTTTGGAGAGCGGCATGAGGACTGACTAGGGAGTGAAGGGATATAAGTCCAGCGGCGAAGCAGAGGCGTTAAAAATTCAGTTGGACGCTTGCGCCACTGTTTGACCGTTCGCGTCGAGGGCGTAGTAGCGTTGCGCGCCGCTACTCGCCGTCCAGAGAACCGCAAATTTAGCGCCTTTTGCTGCGGCGGCTTGCGCGAAGGGCTGCAGGGCGGCAGCTTCCGCGGCCGCGCAGCACGCGAGGGGAGCGTCGAGCTTGTAACCGCACGCGTGCGCGTTCCCCAAATTTTTGACGTCAGCGAGTTGGGCGGTTTTCGCGATGGCTTCCTCTTCAAAAGAAATAAGGGTCGGAGGCGTGCACGACGCGACAAGCTTGTTTTCGCGGAAGGTGAGCGGGAGGAAGGCGTAGTCGCGCTCGACGCGCAGCGGGCACGCCGTGTTGGGAGCCACGCTGAACAACACCGTGGCGTGCCAGGAATCGTCCGTTTTTTGGACGTCGGACGCGCGCATGCACACGTCTTCACCGTACGTGGTTTTCACGTCGTTGAGCACGAAATCGCCCGCTTCAGCAGCCGTCACGGGCGCGGACTGCGGCTTGTAGAGGAAGGCAGCGGCACCGAGAATGACGACGATAGCGAGGACGAGCAACGTGATGCGGGAGTCGAATTCCATGACTGGCTCACAAAAAGGGGCTTAAAACTCCACCAAAGTGGGAGTGTGGGGCTGAAAGTATATAAACGCAACGGATTTGCGGGCACCCAAAACCGAAAGCGTTAGGGACAGGAGACCGCGATGGTGCGGCTTTGACTGGTCGCGAGGTCAGTGAGGGTGGCGCTGAAGTAAGTCGGGGTTTGCGTGAAGTCACCTTGCACGCGGGCTTCAACGTCGCTGCTGAGCGTGGCGGAGGGGGCGCGGACGGTGAGCGTGTAGTTCGCCCCACCCGTGACGGTCGCGTTGCACGAACCCATCACGAAGGAAGCGACGGCGAGGTTCGAGTAATTCGTGTCGGAGGACGCGTTAAGGGCTTGTGTGACGGCGTCGAAGTAGGGCGGAATGCGGGCCGTGAAGTTGGATCCCACCTTGGCGGGCGCGCTACCGCCGCACCCGCACTGCGTGTACGCCGCGTCAAACATTGCTTCCCCAACCGCGGCGCGGTAAGCACCTTGCGCGTCCTCGAAGTGATCCGAGGCAACGGTAGTGCCGAGGCGGGCGAGGCTAGCGCGCTGCAGGGCGGCGTGCGCGTACACGAGAGCAATGAGGGAGAGAAGGGCGAGCACGACGAGGGCGTTGGTGAGAGCGGACGCGAACCCGCGGCGCGCGGTTCGCTGGCGCGGAGAGGGCGAGAAGCGCGGGGCGAAAGGAGGAGCCATGGTTAGGGGTTCACCCACGCGACATGGTCCGTGAGAGTGGCGGACTCGATAGTGGTGGTGCACGCGTCAGCTTGTGCGGAGGTGAGGGAGCACGGGTAGACAGGGCAGGCGCACGGTTCGCCAGCGGTTCGCAGATCGGCGCGCACCGTGAGGGAGGCGGTCGCGTTCGGCGCGGACTCGCTGAGCGCGTAACCCGTCAGTCGCGTAAACGCGGCGGGCGAGAGGGGCGCGTTTTGCGCGTAGTTGAGGCGCAGATAATCGCGGCCGAGGCGCTGCAGCGGGGAGGGATCCGTGAATTGGTGGAGGTGCGTGAAGGTGGCAATGGCGAAGAACGCGCTCACGAGCAGCCCGACGGCGAGGAGCGCGTCTATAGTAAGGACGAAGCCGCGGCGGGAATTGAATCGGGAAGGGCGAGTCAAGGAGGGTTTCACGGCGTACAGGTTTTCACGGAAAGGAGACAGGCCTGGCCGGCACATAACCTGAGGCGTCGTGCCGCGTACACAGTCGAGCAAGCCGAGGCGTTGAAGGCCGCGCACGAGTCATTGAGGAGGACGCCGCTCCCGTCCGTCAGCGTAACGCAATACGTTTCGGTGGAGAGCGCGATGCGGTCCGCCTTGTTTTCGGCGAGCAAGGCGGCGAGAGTTTGCGCGGTGCCGCCCTGACTGGGGGCGAGCGCATCCGCTTGCTGACCAGCGAGCGTAGTGAATTGGATGGCGAAGCCAAGGGCGGCCGTGAGGACGGCGGCCGCGATGAGGAGATCGAACGAGTAGAGTTGTCCACGCGTCACGGGCACGCACCAGTTGAGGCTACAACGGACCCATTCACCCACTTCAGGCAGCCGAACGGCGAGTTCTCGCCGAAGCACGCGGAGACGAGGAAGCGGCCCGTCGCGTTGCACGCCGTCGCGGCCGTCACGTTGGCGCCCGTCCCGTCACTCGACACAGTAAGGAGGGTGCCGTTGAAGTCGGCGCGGTACGCATAAGACGTGTTCGCCTCGAAAAGGCACGGCGTCTCGACAGTGAGGGCGGCTTGCGAGCGGCACGCTTCACCCGCGCTCGCCGCGAGGGAGTACGCGACGGCGCGCTGCAGCGGAATCGCTTGCGAGGGGAGAGTTTGCTCGATTTGCGTCTGCGTGTTCGCGAGCCAGAGGAAAATGATGGCGAACGCGCCGAAGACGAGGAAGAACTCGATGGAGATTTGGCCGCGCATAAACCGAGTTAACCCGAGGCGGTTTTTAAAAGCGGCGTGCCGCGGCGGCGCAAGGGACGCGTGGTTCAACGGCTCAAGTCGACGGAGTACGTGTAGTAGATCGCGGTGAAGTTGGTTTGGGTGGAGTCGAGAGTGGCGTTCGCGGAGAGAGTGAAAGCAACGCGTTGCAGCACGGCGTGAGCCAGCGCGTCGTTGGAGGTGACGCGCGCGGACTCGTTGTACACGCGGGGGCTGATCGCGATATTGCGATCGTTCATCGTCCACCCGATGGAGGTGACGAAGAGGGGCGGGTGGGCGCGCGCGTAGTCGGCGGCGGCGAGGCGGGCGGCGCCGAGGGCGGCGTTGAACTCCATTTCGCGCAACGCGAGAAGGCCAACGGACGCGACGAGGAAGAGTACGAGGACGAGGACGACGACGAACTCGACGGAGAGTTGCGCGCGGCGCCGAGGAAGGGGCGTCATTAGTACACCTTCGTGCAGTTCACGCGCACCGTGCCGTTCACGTTTTCGACGACGGCGCTCACCCAGAACGCGGTGCTATTCGTCGGGTAGCATTCCGCTGCAAAGGAGGGCGCGCGGGGAGCCGCGTATGGATATGAGCGCACCGTCGTGTTCAAGCCCAACTCGCAAGACACGGTCTTGCTGGACGCGTTCACGACGAAGCAGAACGCGTCGCGGGGCACGTAAAAGGAAGCGGAGAGGCGCGCGCCCGCCCCCTGCACGCTCACCGCGTCAATGTCGGAAACGACTGAATCCAGCGCGCTTTTAGCGATAGCGGCACGAGAGAGGCGCGAGTTCTCCGCTAAGTTGGTTTCGGATTGGGCGAGAAGGAAAACGGCGAGGAGGAGGGAGAAGGAGACGATGAGGAAGAACTCGACGGAGAGCTGCCCCCGCGACGCGCTCGACGGAGTGTTCAACCGATTCATCCGAGCATCCACCACAGCGTCGCGAGCAAAAACCCGGCCGCCAGCACGGGAGCAAACGGCAGGGACTCGCGCACAATCAAGCGTTCAACGCCGCCCGCCCTTTTTAACGCTTGGATTTCGTCACGCGTCAGGCCTCGCGCGCGACGCGCGCTCGCAAGCACGGGACTCGACGGTTGGAGAAGTTCACGCAAACCCTGAATGTCGCCGCGCCGCGCGAAAGCGAGCACGGCGCCCAGCGTGGGGCGGGAAAGGACGACGGCGCGCCCCTTGCGCAGCACCCATGTGTCAGCCGGCACGTCGCCTTCCTCGAGTTCATCGAGGCGCTTGGTTTTGCGTAGTGCGGCTTGTGAGAAGTGCGGAAAGTACGCGAGGAGGAGGCGAGCGAGGAACGCGAGGGGAAGCAAAGCCGCAAACCCTGCAAGCGTGAGGCCGGGTTGGAGGTAGAGCGCTACGAGGGCGAGCGCGCCCGCGAGCGGGAGGGGGAGGTGGAGGAAGAAGGAGGCGGCGAGGAAGAGAGCGAAGAGGACGACTTGGAGCAGCGGGTTCGCGGTTAAAACGGCGGTTTGCGTGGAGACGGCGATTGAGAAGAGCA
Organism: Microcaldota archaeon; assembly: GCA_037444945.1. GTDB lineage: Archaea > Micrarchaeota > Micrarchaeia > Norongarragalinales > JBBILJ01 > JBBILJ01. Next base: position 13,876 of record JBBILJ010000019.1, read on the forward strand.
CGGCGAGGGGCACAAAGGAAAGCGCGGCGAGGGCGGCGCCGCGAACCGATTCCGCGGCGAGGCGGGCGAGGAGAGAGCGTTGGTGCGCGATCGTTGAAAAATAAACGAGGGCGGTTACGGGAATGAGGACGAGAGCGGCGTTGAGGAAAGCCCACACGATGAACGCCAAGCCCTTCGCGTAGTACGGCGAGAGGAGGGGCGCGAAGGCGAGTAGACCCGTGAAGAACTTCGCGTCCCCGCCCGCCCACGCCCCGGCGCGGTAGAGAAGGTACGCAAAAAGAAAGGCGGCCGCGACGAAGAACGCGTAAGCGAGGGCGTCAATGGCGGCGCCTTCGAAAAGCGCGGCACCCGTGACGAGGAGGATGGCGGTAGCGAGAGCGGAGTAGTTGAGGAGATTGGGAACGATGCGCCAACGCAGGTCCGTGTAGCAAGCAGTAGCTGCGTACGCGAAGAACGCGACCCAAGCGAGGAAGGCGAACATGGAGTGGAATCGCTAGAGGAGGGCGAGAATTAAATAGCGGAAAGAAGGACGCGGAAGAGTCGGAGGGGCTCAACTAAGGCTGAGGTTCGAATAGTTAACGGTCTGATTGTACGCCGCAACGCCGGACGCGATTTGCGATCTCGCGGACGGTAAGGGACCCGCGCGAAGGATGGCGAGCACGATGAGCACGATAAGGATGGAGCCACCAATCAACAACAAGTACTCCAAAGCGCCTTGACCCTGCTCGTCCATCGCAGATTCACCGTCGTAGAGTGGAGCGCCGAAGAATAAAAAGGCGGAGTCAGGGGGGCGACGCCCCCCCAAAAAAAAAAAAAGCGGACGACTTAGAAGCCTGCCGTCGGGTTCGTGTAGTTCACGGTCGTGTTATAGTTGACGAAACCTTCCCGAATCTTGCTTTGTTGGCCCGCAAACGGCCCAGCACGCAGAATCGCGAGCACGATCAGCACGAGCATAATCGCTCCGCCAATCAACAACAAATACTCCAAAGAGCCTTGACCACGTTCATCCATCTTG
>JBBILJ010000020.1:0-1388 GCA_037444945.1 Microcaldota archaeon
CCGTCACGTACGCGTACACTTCAGCGTAATTCGAGTTCGCGACGCCTGGAAAGATGCGACTGGGTTGAAGAACCACGTCAAAGACGGGTTGCGAGCACGTCCCTTCCGAAACAATGTTCGTCGCCGTTCGACCGTCGGGCGTCGTTAACCCGAAGGCGGCGAGAGCATAGGCGTTGCCAGAGGAGCCCGCCGGAGTGATGTGGGCGAGCGTGACGCGCACGCCATTACTCGTCGCGAAGACATCTCCAATGTTCATCGATGGGTTGTAATTCGAAAAGCTGGTGCCTATACACGCAGTCTGGTTGGTGGTGGCGGGAAAGTTTTGCGTAAGCTGGTTGTTTGTTTTGTTGCTTTCCGTAATCCAACCGTACGAGTCGGCGTAGGCGAAAACGGAGGCGGCTTCTTGGCAGGTGGCGCCGAAGCTGGCGCACGCCTCCTTTACAGTGAAACAGCCAGACGCGGCAAGTGCAGGGATGTTAAAGTTTAGAGACGTTGACGTCGGCCGTTGCACGTTCACGTACAAACTGAAGCTCTGATTCGTGGAGCCGGCACCCCGATTACAAACATCAATTGAGTAATCCACGTTGTCCCGACTAATCCCTTGCACCACCAAGTCGGGAAGCGGCGCGTTCGGCGTTGGGGTCGCGTTGCCCGTCACGTACGCGTACACTTCAGCGTAATTCGAGTTCGCGACGCCTGGAAAGATTTTTCGGGGTTCGAGGACGAGATTGAAGGTCGGCGTCGAGCACTCGCCCTCGAAGAGCTGAACCACGGCGGTTTCACCGCTCGGGCTTTGCACGCGAAACACAGTTATATTCGTGTTATTAGCGAATGGAGGAGTAATGTCGACGAGGGTAGCGGTAACGCCGTTCGAACCCATTAGCGTGTCGCCGACGCGCATAACTGGATCGTGATTCGTCTGCACGCCGAGGCAGATCGCGGAGGCGGGGACGCTCAACGCAAAGAGAAAAACAAACAACGCGAAAAACAGACGAAAAACAGTTTGAACCGTTTGTTTCATGAGACGCACACCTCGTTACACATTAATTTGCGGAGTCTTTATTAAAGAACGCTTTTCATCAAGCCGCCTCTTGAACGCTGAAAACGCTTTCCTTAACCGTGAAAAACATAGCGGCACAAGTATTGAAGCCCTGTTTTCCGCAACAAAAAAAAAGAGGGTTAAGTCAGAAAAAGAACCGGCTTAAAAACCTCACGGAGTTGGAGGCTGCGGGGGGGTTTCCTCCGTCGTACAATTCGTGCAATTCGCGGACTCCGCAACCCTTGGAGCCCCAACCACTCCACTCGCCGCACTACCCGCCGCGAAGGGCGCGCTCCCAGCAACGGGCGGGGCGGGCGTCGCGTTCGGGGGCTGCGGCTCGTTTTGAGGG
>JBBILJ010000020.1:1446-9123 GCA_037444945.1 Microcaldota archaeon
AATCGACGAGAAAGCGCCGAGGTAAAGGTAGTAAACGCCGAGCAAGAGAACCACGGTAAGGGTGAGGAAGACGAGAACCGGCGTTCCGCTGGGTTGGACGAGGTTGCGACCCGTGGCGGTGAGGGAGTAGTACACCCACTTGCGGCCCGCTTCTTTGCGCTTGGCGACAAGGCCAGCTTGTTCGAGGCTCTGCAAATGCTCACTCGTGCCTTGCACGCTGAGCGCTAACTCGTCGGAGAGCTCGCTCGCGGTTTTGGGTCGCTCGGCGAGTTTCTTGAGGAGCGCGACGCGCGTCTCGCTCGCCAAGGCCTTGAAGGCTTTCTGGTCGAGCGTGACTTTGCGCTCATTCGACGACGGAATCATGGCTAAACCTTGTAGAAGTTGAAAAAAGGGGAATAAAAAGACGGGGATTTGTTCAGGCACGCGCCGCAACGCCCCGCCCGAACAAAGAAAACTGACCCGCTTCGCGTTGGCGGCTTAGAACGTGGTGGCTTTCTTGTCGATGATGAGTTGCGTGACGTCCCCGATATTTTCGAGCTCGCCGTCCACCACGTCCTGCACGCCTTTACGGATGCGCGCATAGTCGGCCTCGTCCGCACTGATTTTGATGCCGGCTTCCTTGGGTTGATTCACGGGTTTCCCGATTTGGGAAAGGAGGACTACGTCGACATTGCGGATTTCGGCCGGGTACGCTTTCACAATGGCTTGCGCCATCTTGAAGGCCGCCACGTTGTAAATTTTACCGACGTGCGTCACCGGGTTCTTCCCCGCCGCCGCCTCGAGCGACATGGGGCGCATGGGCGTAATCAGACCATTCACGCGATTCCCCCGCCCTACGCTGCCGTCGTCGCCGTTTTCCGCGCTCGTGCCCGTGTGCGTGATGTAAACGGACTCGCTAGCGTAGTCGTCCGCGGTGTTCACCACTACGTCAATTTCGTGCTCGTCCTTGTGCTCAATTTTCTCCGTCACACGCAAAGCCTCCGCGCGAAGAACTTCGACCGCTTCTTTGTACGCCGCCATGTTTTTGAGGTGGCGCGCGACGAAGGCGCACGCGACGCTGATGCGAATTTTGGAGTGCTCGCGCAGCCCCATAATTTTGATGTCTTCCCCGACGTACGGGTGCTTGTACTTGAATTCGTCCGAGTTGAGGCGCTGCTCGATGCCGAGGACCGTCTCTTCCAGCACGCTCAAGGGCGCGTAGCCCGTGCCGAAGGAGGTGTCGTTGCTGCTTTTCTTGCCTTTGCGCTTGAAGACGTCGACGAGGTCGGCGGAGCCGCGCCCGATTTTGGACTCGATTTCAACATCGTCCTCGACGTCGAGGTGGCGCACCGCTTTTTTGAGGTACTCGCGCGCGGTTTTCGCGGCGAGGTGGTGCACGTCGAGCTCGAAGTCTTTGGTGGCCGCGATGGCGCGCCCGCCGAGAACCAGGGTGATGGGTTTCGTGATTTCGCCGCCGCCGAAGTGCACGTTGGCTTCGCCGGCCGCGAGGAGGAGTTTGTCCACGTTGTGGTGGAGGACGCTGCCGGTTCGTTCGATGTACTCGCGGCAGAGGGCGACGCTGATTTCTTCCGCGATGCCGTCGCAAATCGAGTCGGGGTGGCCGAGGCCTTTGCGTTCGACGACTTCAACGGCTCCATTGCGCGCCGGGGCGAGTTCGACGGTAATGTTTCGAGAATTCATGGTTTGGCTGCACGCTCCGCTTGGGGGTTGCTCAAAACCGCCTGCAAAAGGCGGGTTTTGGCGATAACGAGGAACTGCTCCCAAACGCAAAGCGGCTGCCACGCGCGCCGGCAACACCTACTACGAGGTGAACCGAAAACGCAAGGAATCGCGCTTTTTTCCCGAGAGGTAAGAGGTGCTGCTAAAGCGAGGAAAGGCAGTCTTAAAAACCACGCGCCCGCACAATTCACTTGAAAGGAACGCCTCCCTTTTCGCCCCCTCGAGGTCTGGTTGGATATGAATCGCACAAACTTCTCGGCTCTCATTGTTGTCGCTTGCGCGCTGCTCCTCTCGCTCGCGCCTCTGGTGACTGCAACTCCCTTTACGCGCAGCGAGACGCCGATTAGCGTCACGCAGGCCTCTAACCTACTGACGGTTCAAGGCGACTTGAGTTTTAGCGACGTGATTCCCACCAACGCGTATCACCGCACTGTGTTCGTGAGCTGGAACGTTCCCTCGGACGCCTTGAAAGGCATTGACGCGCACCACCTCACCCTTTACGGCCGCATCCGCCCCAACAACGACGCGTCCTGGCTGACGTTTTCTCTCGATCCGAAAGCGGGCCCAGAATTGACGTTCACACTCGAGTGCGAAGTCACCGGACCAGCTGGAAGTGAGTCTTGCGACGCGCAAAAATCGATTCTCACGCGCCAAATCGGCGTCACCCTCCTCCCCGCACAGGACGCCGTGTTCCCCCACGCGGACGGTGCAGTCGTGGAAGCCGCCTTTGAACCCTTCGCGCCCACCCGCGTCGACACGTTGTACGACCGTTTGACTACCTTAGAAGGCGCGCGGGACGCTCTCGCCGCAAAAGTGCAGGGGAACCCTCAACATGAAAGCCTCCTCATTCTCCCGGACGGTTATCTGTCCCAAGCGCGCGCCGCCATTCACGACGGCGTTCTCGACACGGCCGACGAGCGCCTGCAGCGCGCCGACGCCTCCTTGCAGAACGCGCAACTCTCCCTCGCCGCCCAACCCGTTGCGTCCGCGCCCGTGCAAGTGACGCGCGAACCCGACGCCACCACGGGCTTGTTCTCCAGCTTACCATCGTGGACGACGGCCGGGCTCCTCGTTGCCGCCCTCGCCATCGTGGCGTTCCTTTTTGCGGGACGCCGCGCCTCGAAACTCAACTACGATGAAGCGTTCGCGGACGACACGCTCGAAACCAAGCAAACTGAACCGGACGCTTCCAAACTCACACGCGCCCCGCAAGGCGTGGACTACCTCAAGCGCGCCGACTACTACAAGCACCGCTTCTAAGCGCCGCTCGAAAAAAAAAGTTTAAAGTGAGCGTGAGCTCGAAAAAAAACGGAAAACAGAGAAAAAGAAGAGAAAAGAGAAAGAAAGGAGAGACTGTTACGCCTCCCAACTGGGTTTACTTCTTACGTCGCGCGTACCAGAACGCGATGATGAAAGCCGCCACAAAGAGCAAGCCGAGCAGCCAGAGGCCCGCTCCGCCCGCGGCAAAGAGGCCCGTGAGGCCGCTGCCGAGCTTGCTAAAGTCGAACGGCAACGCGGCAAAAAGACCCGTTAGCGCGCCGGGCGCCGGCGTCGGAGTCGGAGAGGCGAGAGCACCCGTTCCCGCGCCCGTCGAAGGCGTCAGGGGTCGAGTCGTCGTCGTGCCCGTCGGAACCGTTGCCGGGCTCGGCGCGGTGGGAGCCGGCGTGGGAGCTGCCGTCGGCGCAGGCGTCGCGCTCGGAACAGGCGTCGGCGTGGGCGTCGGCACCGGCGTGGGCGTCGCGGTCGGCGCAGGCGTCGGAGTCGGCGTCGAGCAGGGGCCATTGCAGCCGCCGCTCGGGGGCGCCGTCACACTGAGGGTAAAGGGCGCGCTGGCGCCGTTGTTGCCGTCCGCGTCAACGCAATAAACATTCCACGAGTACGAGCCGACGCCAACGGTATACGTGACGGCCGGGTTACCCGCCGGAACGGCGGGGGACGACGCGTTCGTCGTGTTCGCGCTGTTGAGGTAAAGCGTGCACGCGGTGCCGGCTTCGAGCACGTTGGAGGCGCTGGCTTGGAAGGGCGCCGCGTAGGAGTTGGCGGACACGCTCGTCGGGTTCGCGGGCGCCGTGTTGGTGACGCAGAACGTGTTGTTCGCGACAACGGTGTTGCCCGCGTAGGAGGCGTTCACGCCGCCGAGCGCGTTGTTGCAAATCGTGTTGTTCACAATCGTGGTGTCGTTCGCTTCGACCCACGGGCTCCAGCCGAGTTTGACGCCGTACTTGGCGTTGTTGGAAATATTGTTGAAGGCGATGAGGTTGTTCTTCGTCGGCCCGTTCATGTCTTGGCCTTCGAAGAAGATGCCGTGGTCGCTGTCCGCGAACGTGTTGTAAGAAATGTTGACGTTCTGCATGCCGTCCGAGGTCCAGAGCGCCGCGGTCGGGATGCTGCCCCACGTGATGTTGCGGACCGTGTTGCCCGTCACTTTGGTGCCGTACGCACCGGAGAGGACGACGCCGCCCACCCCCGTCGTGATGGTGTTGCCGCTCACCGTGCTGCTCGAGTAGTCTTGGAAGAGGCCGATGCCGTAGAGGACGTTGGTAATCGTGTTGCCCGTGATGTTGACGGGGCCGTTGCGGGCAGTGACGAAGATGCCTCCGCCGTTGGTGACCGTGGCGCCGTTCACTGAGCTGTGAGCGGCGTTGCACAAGTCGATTTCGGCGTAAGGGCCGCCCGACACGTTCATCCAGCTCTTGTTCGTCCACAAGACGAGGTTGCCGTTCTGCGTGTTGCCCGTCGCGGCGAGGAGGTTGCATTCACCGTCGCTCAAAGCTTGACCGCGCACATTGATGGCGTTGTTCGTCACGGAACCGTTGCTAACGAGCTCGATGCCGTTGCTAAAGCCCTTAATCGTGTTACCGTTAAGGATGGCGCCCGTCGCGAAGGCGTCTTCGCGGTCCGTGATGCCCGCGGAACCGCAGCTGCCGCCGCAGCCCGCCGTCGCTTGCGTGCTGTTGCCCACGAGCGTGGTGCCCGTCACGACGATGGAGCCGGCAGCGTGGCCGTTGTAGATGCCGGAAACGGGGCTGAAAATGTACGCGTTCTGTACCGTGAAGTTGGTGGCGAAACCCGTCGCCCACGGGCAGCGGCGCCCGTTGCACGCGTCCATGGCGGGGTCGTCAAAGTAGCAGCCCTCGCCGTTAGTGATGGAAGCGTACTTGTCGGTGACGTTGTAGTTGCCGCCGTTCACGAACACGTTTTGGGAGTCGACGTTGCACAAGGCGCCGCGTTGGTTGATGATGGTGGCGTTCATGAGGTTGGCGTTGTTCGAGTAGATGAGTTCAACGCCGTACCCGCCGCCGTAGGGTTGCGGCCAGCCGTTGTTGGCGGCGCGTACATTCTTGAAAGTGGGGTTGGGGATGTTGAATAGGTAAAAACCCGCGAAACCTTGGTTGCCGTTCGCGTCGTCGTTGAAGTAATAATCGTTTTGCGAGAAGCGCGCCGCGAAACCTTCCCCGGTGTTGTATGAGGAGTTCGTGTTCGTGACGTTCGAGCTATTCGTGTTGTAGAAGTAAATGCCGCGCGTGTTGTTCGTCGCGTTCACGTTGTCGACGAGGCTGTCCGCGAGGGTGTCATAGTAAACGCCGACGCCCCAGTTCTTGACGTTACAATTCTTCACGGTGATGTTGTCCGTCGTTGCGTAGAAGCCGTAACCCGAGCCGGGACCCGTGAGGGTGAAGCCCTGGCAGTCGAACACGACGTTGGGGGACGCGATCGTGACGCCGTTTCCAGACGCGCAGGTTGCGTTCGCCGTTAAGTTGTAGGTGCCGGGCGCGCCAATGGTTTGGTTACAGGCGGGAATGTACTTGTTGTTCGTCAAGGGGTAGATATCGTTGGCTTGGACGGCATTGCCGTTATTATAAATCGAGTAGGGCGTGCCGATACCGATCGGAAGCGTGTAAAAGCCGCGGTAGTCGTCGTAAAAGTTGCCGCCCAAGTTCGGGCCGCCAATAATGTTCGTTCCCGCCGTGACGCTGGCGAGGTTCCAGGCGTTGCTGGCGCCGTTGTCGACGGCGTTGCTGCCGCCGTTGCCGGAAAGGTAGTTGTTATAGAAGCGGTTGTTCGAGGACGAGGCAAAGGCGTAAAGACCGTCGTAGTTGTTCGAGAAGTTCGAGTTGTTTACGATGGCGTACGCATTGCTCGCGTTGAGGCCGAAGAACCAGCCGCGCACATTACAATTCGTGATCGTGGCGTTGTCGGCGCTGATGCGGATGCCGACCGAGCCGAGGGGTGCGGACGACTCGTTCGCGACGAGGGAGTGCCCCTGGCAGTCGAGCGTGACGTTGGGGGCCGTGATGTCCAGGCAGACATAATTCATCGAGCCGGGAAACGCGGGCGCGGAAAGGTTCGCGGTGAGTTGGTACGTTGCGCCGCGCGTGTTGAGTGCGCCACAAGCCGTGATGGCGGGGTTCAGAACGAGGGGAAGATCGCGGGGGGCGGCGCCAGCTGTCGCTAGGGACGCAAACGAGACGAGAAAGGCGACTAAAAGAACGAGAATTACGGAGAACCCTAGACTCGAACGATTCATTCCAAACAGTCACCCGTTAAACTTTGTGGTTTCACTTTGTGGTTTTTCAGAGGCATAGTGTGCCAAGACGTTTAAAGGCAACCCAGCGAACAAATTTGTTACCACGGCAAAGTAGTAGAACAACCCCCCTATTTAAGGGTTGCGAAACACTCCTCCAAGCAAAAGCGGTTCGTTACCACAACCAAAGAAGAACAGGGTTAAACCACCTATTAAAATATTGTGATTTCTTCAAGCGCTTTCTTCAAGTGCTTTCGCGGATTTGGCGAAAAAACCCCCCCCCAGCCTCTCGAGGCTTAGAGAGGCGTGAAACGCGCCTTCGCTTTTTTACCTTCAAATTCGGCTTCCGCCGGAACCGCGCCTTCGAGCGCGTCTTCGCCCACCAGCTTAACGGGCTCGATTGCTCCCACATTTTTCGCCAAATCATTCAAGCGTGACTGCAACTCGACCGACATTTCAGGCGGCACACATAGCGTGAGTCGGATTTGTTGCCCCACATTCAAGCCCGCCTGCTTGCGCGCAGCCTGAATGGAGCGTGAAATCTCGCGCACTAACGCCCCCGCTTCGAAAGCGGGCGTGCGCGCGGTCGAAACGCAGACCGTTCCGCCATCGAACGCAGCGGACGCGACCTCCTTCGCGGGTACCGAAGCGCTCACATTCACGTTCTCCGCGTTCGTGGCAATTGCAAGCAGAGGCGCGAGGCGCTCGACTGCTTTCTGCGTTTTTTCATCCCCTACCACCCACACGTTCGCGACGGGCCAGCGGAGTTTGAGTTTCGCGCTTGCTCGCGCAGCGTTCGCGGCTTCCGCGATTTGGGAAGCCAGAAGCATCTGGGCCTCGAGTTCCGCGTCGCGCCACTCAGTACTCGATTCGGGGTAGGCGGCATGCGACACGCTCTCCGCCGACGCTTCGAGGTGGAGGTAAATGTACTCAGAGAGGAAGGGCGCAACAGGGGAAAGAAGCTTGCTGAAATTCACGAGGATGTGGCGCAGCACACTCAAGTAACATTCGCGCTCGCCGGGGGAAGCGAAGGCGGCGGTGCGGTCGCGGCCGAGCTTAACGTACCACCGCGAGAGGTCGTCGAGGCAAAAGCGCGCCAGCGCCCGACCCGCGCGGTTGAACTCGAAGCACTCGAACGCGTCGAGGGCTTCCGCGTTCACGCTCTGCAAGCGGGAGAGAATCCACGCGTCCTCGGGTTTCCACGCCCCGCTCGCTCTCCATTGTTCGACTTGTTTTTTCGTAATCGTCTTGGGGACGAACCCTTCCGGCTTGTAGGTTTCGTAAAAGAGGTGCGTGTTGAAGAGGATGCCCAGCGCTCGCCGCGGCTCATCCGCGACGAGGAAGGAAAACTTTTGAATTTCCCAGGGCGCGACTTCCCAGCAGTAATACCAGCGGATGGCGTCGGCGCCGAGTTTCTCAATGCCGTCCTTCGC
>JBBILJ010000020.1:9143-11887 GCA_037444945.1 Microcaldota archaeon
GTCCACCACCCACCCCATCATGGCGCACGCGTCAAAGGAGGGGCGCGCAAACGTTGCGTGTGCAGCGAAGGTGAGGTAGTAGAACCAACCCCGAATCTGGTCCTGGGACTCGGTGATGAGGTTTATGGGGAAGAGCTTCTCGAACTTCTCCTTGTTCTGGTACGGGTAACCCAAGCTCGCCCAGGGCGCGATGCCGGAGTCGAACCACACGTCGAACACGTCCTCGATACGCTTGCTGGGTTTGCCGCACTGACGGCACGCAATCTCAATAGAGTCGATGGAGTGCCGGTGCAAGTCGTCGAGTTCGACGGGCTTGGTGGACTTCTTTTTGAGTTCGTCCGCGCTCCCAACGACTTCGAAAGCACCACACGCGCCGCACCGCCAAATCGGGATGGGTGTGGCCCAAAAGCGTTGGCGCGAAATCGCCCAGTCGCCGCTGAGTTCCACCCAGTTGCGGAACGCGGCAGCCAGTGCGTCGACTCGTTGCCCTCCAGCATTTGCTCGTGAATCGAGTCAATCGACAAGTACCATTGGCTCGTGAGGCGGTAAATGAGCGGGTTTTTGCAGCGCCAGCACAAGGGGTATGAGTGCGTGACTTTGCCGGCGTAGAGGAGCACGCCGTCCGCGTCGAGTTGCGCCACGATTTCCTTGTCGGCTTGCTTGACGAACTTTCCAGCCCAGGGTCCTGCGGCGGCAGTAAAGTGGCCACGCTCGTCGACGGGCGAAACCGCGGGTAAGCCGTAGTGCTTGCCGACGTAGTGGTCGCTGTGCCCGTGCCCGGGCGCGCAGTGAACTAAGCCCGTGCCGTCGCTGGTGCCGACGAATTCTTCGTACTCGCCTTCCTCGCCCAGGTTTGAGGCGCTCGCCGTCTCGTCGGCGTTCGCGTCGCCGCTCGTGAACTTGGCTTTCCGCGGGTCCTTTTCGGCCGCTTCCTCGCTCATTTTGTGCTTCTTGTATTTTTTGCGTTTCTGAATCGAGATGCTGAGGTAGACTCGATGCGCCTTGGTTGCGACTAATTCTTTTTGCTGCGGCACGTCGAGCAGCGGCTCGTACTCGAGGCCGTCGAGTTCCGCTCCCTTGAACTCATCAACAATTTCGTACTTTGTACCCACCAACTCGTCGAGCACGGGCGCGAGGCGCTCTTTCGCCAAAATATAGTGAACGGGCTTGCCGCCTTCGGAGACGCGTACTTTCACGTAGTCGGCTTGTGGGGCCGCGAAAATCGCGACGTTGGCGGGCAGCGTCCAAGGAGTTGTCGTCCACACCAAAAGATAGTCGTTGTCGGTGCCTTTGACTTTGAATTTGACGTAAATGGAGGGATCGGTGACGTCTTTGTAAGAGTCAGAAACTTCGTAGCCGGAGAGGACGGTTTCGCAGTGCGGGCACCAAAAAGTGGGGCGCTCGCCTTCCCGCAGAAAACCTTTCTCGTGCAGGGTTTTGAGCGTCCACCACGCGCTCTCAATGTAGTATTTTTTGTACGTGAAGTAAGGCTCGAAAGAGGCGCGCCACGCGCCGAGTTGGCGGTAGTAATCCAGCCACACTTTCTCGTTGTGCTCGACTTTCTCGAGGCACTTAGCGTCGAACTTGTCGATGCCGAGCGCGAGGATGTCTTTTTTGCTCTGAATACCGAGCTCTTTTTGAACGATGACTTCCACGGGCAAGCCGTGCGCGTCAAAACCCGGTTGTAAATGCACATCAAAGCCCTGCATGTAGCGCAACCGCGTCCAAATATCCTTGCACGCCGTAGTTTTGACGTGCCCCACGTGCGGCTCCGCGTTCACGTACGGCGGCCCATCAAGCAAATAGTACGGCTTGGCGCCCTTGCGACGCTCGCCGAGACGCTCCACGACTTTGTTCTCCGTCCAGTAATTGCGGACGGCTTCCTCGAGGACTTTCGAGTCATACTTGTCGAAGAACGGCAACCGGCCCGCGGCTTGTGAGAGCGCCATGGACGAAACCCCCTTTTGTTTGTGGCGTGCATCGGAGCGCCAAAAACGAGTGCGACAACTTTGGACGAACCCCAATAAAAAACGGCGCTAACGGCGCCTTGGAAGGCACACCGACGGGAGGAGAGGAAGGCGAAACTTTAAACAGCGCGCTCATCCAAGAAAAACAGGGAGAAAACCATGCCGGAAAACCCCTCGCTGTGGGACGCATTAGCGGAGCGCATCAAACAGCATCGCACGGTCAGCAAACTGGTGTGGGTGGACAAAATCAAGCCCCTGTTCCAAAAACACCACTTGAATTCGTTCGACCACCCCGGCTACGAGTTGCACGAACTCAAGAGAGACGACCCGTACTTTACTCGCAAATTCTTGCAAGAAGTGAGCGACGAACTCCTCAAACTCCCCGCTGCCGATCGCCCCCAAACGGACCTCGACTTCCTCCACCTCCTCGCCCACTACGGCCAAATCAGCGCCCACACGCTCGAACAAGAATTCCGCAAAGACCCCTACCTTCAAAGCCAACTCAATGAAGCTCTGGTCCAGTTCGCGATCGCGCCCAGCCCCAAGGTGGAGGTCGCGGCGAAGCCGAAAACCTGGGAGGAGAAACCGGGGCAGCTTGATATCTCACTCGAAGAGGCCATCCCCCTTCCGCCCACGGAACGAACCGCGCTCAGCCGCCCCGCGCCCCAACCCAAACCGACGGAAGGAGCCGGCGAGTCGATAACGCTTCAAGTCAAAGCCAGCAACCTGCGCGAACAAATTCTCAAAGCGGAACACGCGGCAGACGCCAACGGCGCC
>JBBILJ010000020.1:11897-14615 GCA_037444945.1 Microcaldota archaeon
CGGCGAGGCGGTCGTCGTGAAGGTGCTCGCGGAGGGCGCGGAGGCGAAGACGGCGATGGCGCCGACCCCGACCCCGACCCCGCCCGCGGCACCGACCGCGACGGCGATCCCGGCCGCGACCCCGACCCCTGCCGAGACCATCGCGGCAGACGCCGCGCGCGCACCGACTCCCCCGCCGCTCCCGCCGTTTAAAATCACGCGCAGTGTTCCGCGCGAAATCATCGGGTTTTTGGCGGACCACTACCGCAACTCGGGCAACCCTCCCTCGCTGGAAACGATGGTGCGCGTCGCGCACGGTTTCGGCGCCCAGAACGCGGAACGCTTCAAGGCTGTCCTCGAGGAACCCGCCGTGCTGGACGTGCTGCGCGGCCACGACTTCGAGGCCCAGAAAATGTTCATGAAGCGAATCGCCTCCGACAACGACTTGAACGCGCTGCACGGCGCGCAGGTAGACGATGCGGACAAGGCGGTGCAAAAGCTCCTCGTGTTGCGCAAGTTGACGGCGAGCCAATTCCCCCAGCACGCGGGCAAACCATGGACGAAGTACGATTACTCCGAATTATACGAAGCCGCGAAAGCGGAGCTCGCGCACGCGCGCCACGAGCACGACAATCTCCCCGACGTCCTCAAGGCCGCGTTCGAGAACCCCGCGAACCGGGACCTCCTCAACGCGGACAGCTGGGAGCGTCAAGACGAGCGCATCCGCCGCCACTCCATCACGCAGCGCCTTAACTACGAGAGCCGAAACGCTGACATCGCTGAAAAAGTCCTCAAGTTGCGGAGCGCAAAACCGAGCACGCAGGATGAAAAGCTTCTCGCCGACCAAGCCCTCGCTGAGCTCGGCCACTCGCCGAACGAAATCCGCGAATGGACGCGGTTTGAGAAGCGAAAACACCTCGAGGAAGGTCTCGGCCGGCTCGAAAAGCGGCGCTGACGGGGTCGCGCGAAAAAACCGCGCTCTCCGCAACTTGTTTATATCTTCGCCGCGTGGGGCTTACCGAGAGGGGTGATGGTGTATGGCGGGTTTGGAGGATTACATTTCTGAATTGCTTGAAGAAGAAGGCGAGGGCGAGCCGCGGCACGAAGGCGCCCCCAAGCAGCGCCCGGAGTTTCGCGTGGTTCAACCCGACAAGGACAAGGAAGGCAAAACCGTGTACAAGGAAGTCGGGGCGGTGTGGAAGCACACCTCCAAGGCCGGTAAAGACTTCTACGTTCTCAACATCGGCCAGCTGCGCCTGCTAATGTTCCCGCAGAAATAGGTGAACGCCAGTGAACAAGTCGTTCGTCATCCTCCTCGTCGCCCTCGGCTTGCTTTTGGCGGGATGCACGCAAACCCCGCCCGCGCCGACAACTGCTCCTACCTCCGCCACGACCGTGAGTGGGAGTTCGCCCGCCTCCGCGGCGTCAATCGAAATTAGTGGTTACGCGTTCAACCTCGCTTCAATCACGGTGGCGCGTGGGGCGACGGTGACGTGGATGAATAAGGACGCCGTGGCGCACACGATTACCGCAGACGACGGCTCATTTAGTTCGGATGCCGTGGCGAGCGGGAAAACTTACAGCCACACGTTCAATATAGCGGGCTCGTTCGCGTATCACTGCGCGATTCACCCCTCCATGAAAGGCGTGATTACCGTCCAGTGACTACCCTCATCGCGGGCTTAACGCTCGTCTTTTGGAGCGGCGTCCTCGCCGGCATTTCATTCCTCACCACTGCCAGCCTCGGCTTGTACTCGAACTTCGTCAACCCCGCCTACTTTAAGTGGCACAAACGCTCGACGGCCGTCACCATCCCCCTCATCCTCATTCACATTACAATCGCTATTGCCGCCAACGTTTTCGCTTGGCTACCCTGAGCGGAACGCGTTTGAAAAAATGAAGAATTAGCGGAGCTGTCGACCCGTGTACCACCCGGCCGCGAGACCGAGCACGATGACAACCGCCGCGACGAGGAGGAGCGCGATGCCGCCTTGCGCGACCGTGAACAAACCCGTCAAACCACCCACTAAACTCGTCGCGCTCACATTCACCGTCGCGTTCAACGCTCGCGTCGTGGGCGTGGCGCGTGGCGTCACGAACGGCGTCACAAAAGGCCGCAACGACGGGGTCGGCGTGGGCAGCAAAGACGCGGTAGGAATCGGCGTCGGCCAGGGCGTAATCGACGGCATCGGAGTCGGGTACGGCGTAATAGTTGGCGTCGGGTAAGGAGTAATGGTTGGGGTTGGCGTTGGCGTTGGAGTGGGGCAGTACGCGTTCAGGGCGTACGTGATGTGCGAGTTGCCGACGCGCGTCCACGACGAGTTATACGTGTTGAGGACCCAAACGTCGCCGACGTAAGTCAGCGTGCCGTCTGTCGCCGTCGCTTGGGCGAGTTGCACCTTGATGCTGTTCGTGCTCGCGATGTCGGGAAACTGGAACGCGTCCGAGAAACTTGAACTCATGGTTGCGAAGCGCGCGGAAAGCGAGCCGTAATCCGTGGAAAGCGTTTGCGAGTAAGCGTCCGGCTGCACTAAGAGGCTATCGTGCCCCGCGGGCGAGTTGAACCCCGTCACGTAATTCGCGACCTGCGTCCAGTATCCGGAGGAGGGGTCAGCGGCCCACACGGCGCCCATGGTCGTGTTCCCAACGTTTTTGAGTTGGACGAGCACGTAGTTCGTCGAAATGCTTGGGTTCGAATACTGGAACGCGTTGCTCAGCGTGGAAGCAAAGTGGAGGAAT
>JBBILJ010000021.1:0-13578 GCA_037444945.1 Microcaldota archaeon
CGCATCCGAGACGCTTGAGGGCCTGACGCAGAAGGCCATGAAGCGTCTCGGTGACATTCTCGACATGCCGTTGCCGGACGGCGACGACGAAATAAAAGACATGATTGCGGTTGCAAAACTGCATTTGACGGCGGCCGACACCGCGCTTAAAGTACAAGTGCGCGTTGACGATGCACGGTTGCGTCGGCAGAATACGGACTTGATCCCCGAGATTGTCAAAATCTTGCAAGCGGAAAAGGCCAAGCTGGCCCGCATGACCGTAGAGGCGACCCCGTGAAAAAAGTGCTTTTGGCTTGGTTCGCGGCGCTCGCCCTCACGGCGACGGCCGACGCCGCGAATATCCCGCTTCAGACCGGGCCGAACGATCCGGCGCTTAATATGTACTACAACAATCAGAAGATCCAGGCGTTCAATTTCGGCAGCGACGGGCTTCTCGCGTCGCTGCCGGCCGCCGTGACGACTACCGGCACGTCGGCGTTCACGCTCATGTCCTACACGCTGCCGGGCGGCCAGTTGAACATCAACGGGCAGGCGCTCCACATTCACGCCTGGGGAACGAATAGCGCTGACGCCAACGTGAAAACGCTGACGTTCAACTACGGCGCGGCGTCGTGCGCGCAGATCGTGACCGGCTCGGGCAATGCGTGGGTTGCCGACTTCTATGTTCTGAAAACGGGCGCGACAACGCAGAGTTACGAGTGCCACAGCGTTACCGGAACGACGGCTGTCGTCTCGACGCAGAACACAGCGACGAACACGGACGCCAGCGCCGCGACCGTCACCGTGCAGGGGACGGCGGCGACGTCGGGGACCATGACGCTCGCCGGCGCGTATGTCGAGCAGTTGAAGTAATTCCGGCCCGAAACGGAAGGGTTGCGTAGCGTGCCGGGGGCCTCTTAACCGAGGCCTCTTTTTTCTTCGCGCTCTACCCGCGCCACGCCGCTGAAACCCGGATGAGCGCCGTCGATATCCAACACCTTAATTGCGCCGCCCCCTAGCACGGTTCCCGCGCCGAGCGTGCGCTGCTTGAACCCGCGCGATATGCCGTCGCGCCTAAGCTCGCGCTCGAACTCGAACACGCTGACCTCGTGCCGGATGAGCCAACGGCGGATCGAGTCGAAGTCGATATAGATCGTCTCCGTATCTTCCTCACGCCGGATCGTCAGCTTGTTCGGCAGGCGCTCGCTGACGACGCCGAAGCGCTTGCGCGGGTTGAATGCGCCGGCCGTAACCAGCGTCTCGGCAGCGTGTTGATTGAGGTAGAGCGCCAAGAAGTCTTTGGCGGCGCGCGCGGCCGGGCGTTTCAAATCCCTGAAATAGTCGATAGCCCATTTCAGAATGCGTTCCGGCGAGAACGCGACAAGCTCAAGATGCTCCATAATCTGCGCGGCGACGGCGACGCAAGCCAACGTGCGCGTCCAAAAACGTTCCGCCTTGCCAAACTCGCCGTAGCGCACAATTTCTTCCTGAAACGCCGGCAGATTGGCCTTGATCCATGCCAGCACGTCGGGGCGAACGATGTATTCGAGATAGGCGTGGCCGGCGTGGCCGGCGTTTTGCTCAAGCACTTTTCGCAAGCGATCCGCTTCGACGTGCGACATGGAGCCGCCCGACTCGACGGGAAATTCCAGAATGCGATAAGCCATCGCGTCGGACCCGTTGAGCCCGCCAATGGTATCGACAAGGCTGCTATTGGACGCCGTGACAAGCAACGTCGCCCACGTGCCGACGTCGGCCTTCAACTGGCCCTCGCGCGCAAGCCGCTGCTTAGAGCGCCCTTCGGTGAACTCGCGAACCTTGCGATCAATGACTTCAGGGTCTCCTTTGAACTCGTCGTGAAAGACGGGGAGATTGCAAAGCAGTGACAACTGTTCCGGCATGGAGTTTGCCGTGTCGATCAGGCTTGCGCCGAGCGCTCGCTTATCACTTGCGTATACTGTGTATGCACCTGTAATAGATGTTGTCTTGCCCGGTGACGAGGCTCGGGTAACAAGGGAGACGATGGCCCCGCCTTCGTCGGAACAGAATTGCATGAGGGGAGCCGCGAAAGCAGCGCATATAGCGAAAGACTGTCCTTCGCTGCCCGCTCCAAATAGCCGGTTGACAGCATCTCTCCAAACAGCAAGCGAGCCTCCTTCCTTCGGTTTCAGCCATTGATTGCGCGCCTTCATCGCGGCGCTCGCGGGAACCTCTACCGTCGCCTTGGCGGCATAGAGACGGTCCCCATACAGGAAGGCGTCTTCCTTCCAACCATACTGTTCGTATTGGGTCTCCATATCGCTTTCCTCATGGTAGGCGTCAACGCTTAAAGCGATGAACTTTCGGAACGCTTCGGCGTCTCGCACGTTCAAGCCTGCATCGGCCAACATGGACGCGACGTGCTGACCTCGCAATTGCCCGGCCGGCATCTCGATGACTTGCCAACCCCGGCGCGGCAACCAATGCCGGATGCGGTAGAAATGTTGCGTCGTGCGTATCTCGCCACGTTGCACGGCGTCGAGATAGACGGAGTGCGCGCAGACAATATCCTGAATTTGCTTTCCGTCCGCAGCTTCCGAACCTAACACAAGCGCGCCAGCGTCGTTGTAAGAGTAGGGCGTAACCTTGCGGTCGCGCCACGCGCGACTTGGCGCTGTGTCCGCAATCTCGGGCGGCAAAACTGCTTTTAATCTGCCTGTTGGAATGCCTAGCGGCGTCGCAACCTCGTGAGAACAGCCCTTACACGTCGCGGGATTGACCGAATGGTAGTGCGCGCAAGTCGTTGGGCCGCTACGTTGACGCCCCCGCTCAAGATAAGATTGAACTTCCTCAAAAGAATAATTAGGGTGCCCCGAGGACCATTCATGCGCCTGTGCATCCCCACTGGCACAATGCGCAAGTAGCACCATATTCGCGTGCCAAATTGGTTCCGATAAGTTGCCCTTTGAACTTCGTAATAACCCAACTTGCGCGCAGTTATCCGCAAGCGCCCCGAAGTCCACCACTTCCGCCGCTTTGTGGGCCGTCTTGGCGAATAGGCCAGATTTCTTTTGTGTCTCACGAGTAACGAGCCTCACAACTTTGACGAGTTGATTGGCGTAAGCGAGCCAAGGTTCAAGCTCGGCAAGCTCGAACGGTTCCGGGATCGGCCCCATCTCGACAAGGCGCGGCGGATCTTCCTTGCGCCAATATGTGCCGGGCGGCCTCAGAATAGACGCGCAGTCGGCCGTGCGCTCGCGTCCAGCGTCAAGCCCTAGCTCGGCGCAAGCCGCCTTCAGCGCGGCGGCGTAACGCTCCCATGTTGTGCGATCGATAGCCTCGCGTAGAGGCCAATAGCAATGTAGGCCGTTGCCGCTGCCAACAAATAAAGGCAAACGGATATTAAGACGCACGCAAAAAGCACAAACGGCTTCCGCCGCAGATTGGGCATCGCCGTAGGCAGACTTTGGCGCGACGTCGATATCGAGCCAGAAGGCTTTGACGCGCTCGACGTCGGCTTTCGTTCGCCCTCTTTGGGCGTATTGGGCGCAACCATGATAGACGGCTCCCCCTGCGCGGTCGCAAGCCAGCGCACATTGCGCGAGGCTGACGATATCCCCGTAGAAATACTGCCGGGGCTTTTGTCCCGGCAGAATGTGAGTGATGCACTTCAACCCGTCTTGCGGCAGGATAGCGGAGAAAAAGTCAACCGTCGTTTGCAACTTCCCCGCCCCCTAGCCCAAGTTCGGGAAAAAGTGATTTTTAGTTAAGTGCGCAGCGGCAGACCGAACGCCTTTCCGAGACGGTCAGCGAGGCCGGGGGCTTGCGCGGCGTTGGCCTGCCCGCTGACGAGCTTGTCCACTTCGTCGGGGATCGGAGCGGCATTGTTCGTCATGCCGAACGCCGAGTTGACGGGAGGCTTGGGCGGATCGCGCCGCAGGAAAGCGGGGATTTCCGGCTTCTCGGGCGGCAGCACTTCCTGCTTGGGCTGTTCTTCCTCCTTGACGAGTTTCGGCCGCCCGCGCGCCGGCTTGTCTTCCTTGGCGGCGCGCAGCTTGGCAAGCTCCGCTTCCAGTTCCTCGCGCGTCGGCGAGCGCTTGGCCGGCTCGGCTTCCTCATGCTGCGGAGCAGGCGCAGGCCGCGCCTGAAGCTGCGGCCGGGCGGCCGGCGCGGGCAGCGCGCCAAGCGGCACGTCGTCTTCGCCGGTGATGTATTTGATTTGTTGCGACCCGGCGACGCTCGCAATCCACTCGTGCGTTTCGGCGTCCGTTTCCGAGACAGGCTCGAATTGGAGAACGCCCATTGACTTCGGCACGAATGAAATGCGCGTGACGACTTCCTCAGGCTCGTACTTGTGGCCTTCGAGCGTCTTCATGTAGGCGCGGAACCCCGAGAGGTTGCCAGGCGTGATGAGAAGCTGAAACACCATGCGCGAGGGATCGTCCGCGACGATGACGGCGAGCTTTTGATTGTCGGCGCACGCCGAGATAGGCTTGCCGTCCACCTTGGACGTTGCCGAACCGCGCCGCGCCCACTGGCACGTGTGGCAACTGTCGGACTGCGGTTTCAGCGCCATCTGCGACGGGGCCTCGCCGTTGTCGCTGAAGCAGTCGGGCGGCAGCGGATCGTTCGGATTGTAGTTTTTGTCCTCGCGGTAGATGCGCGACTTGTTGGCGTTGCCATCCACCATGATAATGTCGAGCGTATAGACGGCCGGGCGCTCGTTGCCGGCGGCGTCGCGAAGCGTGAACATGTTGCCGTTGCGCGAGATGCTCGGCGGCTGTTGAACGCCGAGATTGGCCTTGATCTTATCCTTGAAACCCATCGCCTCAACCTTTCCTTACATTGACCGTGATTTGTTCTGTGATCTCGACGCCCGGAGGCGGTCTTTTGTGCTTCGCAACAAAGTCTTTGACGACTTCCTTGGAAAGCGCATTCGTGAAGTAATCGAAACTGCCAATCTCGTTGCAATGCTGCAACAAAGCTTGACGGTCTGTCAACTTCGTGAATGTTTGCGTTGTCTTGTACGCCGTGCCGTCAGGACAATTCAAGTTCTGAAGCCCATTGGCGTTCAAGTATTCGAGCAGTGCGTTTTCTAGTGCTTCCTCCGCTTCTTTGTAAGGCGAGATAGCCGCCTTGTGTTCGGCCTCCATAATCAGGCGCGTTTGCCTGATCTTGACGTATTGAGAAATCATGTCGGCGGGGGTCATCTTCCTAACCTCGTTTATCTTCCACAAGTTTAAGGATCGCCCCAAGCATCGTTTCATTGGCTTGAAGTCGGCGGTAAACCTCATGCTCTACAGGCGTTGAGGCTATCTGTACTATTGTGGTGTTCTTTACCTGTCCAGGTCGGTCAATCCGTTTATTGCCTTGTAGATAAAGTTCCGTCTTGTCTGTGGGTCCATACCAGACAATCGTAGTAGCAGCCACCAAGGTAAGCCCATGAGCCATTGTGCCAGGGTCCGCGAATATGACCTTGGGTTTATCTTTTCTTTGGAAATTATCAAATATTGTCCTCCGCTCGCTAAGCGACGTTCCTCCGTTAACAACCGTGCAGCTATACGTATCCTTGAACTCTGCATAAAGCATCTCCACAACCGACGTGAGCGGCGCGAACACAATCACTTTTTCCGCGCATTGTTCGATGACTTCTTGCAAAACCTTGGTGCGCGGCGAAGCATCAATATAATGCCGGTGCTTGTGTTCGTCGTAAATCGCGCCGCACACGATCTGTATCAGCTTGGATCGCAGCACGGCTTGATTGGCGGCGTTGATGATTGCGCCCGACTGCATGGCGACTTGGCAATCGCGCTGCAAATCCTTGTACGCCTTCGCCTGTTCCGACGATAGCGGGACTTCACGCCGCTGGATCGTGCAGGGCGGCAGGTCCAGGCAGTCCGCTATTTTGAACCGCACGGCCGGCTCCATCAGCGCAAGCGCATCGGCATGTGCGCCAGGGCGCGGCACCCTTTTCCAAGGGCCGGCAGAAAATGTCACGCGATCCTGGAATGACCTGAAGCTCTCGCCGGAAGCGTTGTTTACCAGTTTCGCAATCCCATAGGCGTCGATAGGGCCGTTTGAAGTCGGCGTCGCCGTCATCAGCCATAGATAGTCCCTCGTACCCAAAAATCGGCGCGCGGCTTTATGCCGTTCGGTTGTGTGGTGCCGATAGGCGCTTGCCTCATCGACAATCACTATTTGTATGTCACCACGCGCCGCTATGCTATCACTAAAGCTCTTGACTGTCAACCCTTCGTAATTAGTGATATAAAAATCCGCTTTTTTATTCAGCATCTTGACGCGGCGATCCGCCGCGCCGTAGCAGACCGAAGTCTTGCGACGCGAAAAAAACAATTTGAAAATCTCATCTTTCCAGACGCTCTCAAGGCACGAAACCGGCGCGAGGATGAGGCACGAGACGGATTGCCCCGCTGCTTCATACAGACGCATGAGGTAGTCGGCCGCCCACAACGCGGCGCTCGTTTTGCCTGTGCCGGTATCGTTGAAAACGCAAGCGTGCGGGTTGACTACGAGAAAGTTCGCCGTGACGCGCTGCGCGGCGAAAGGCTTGAACTTGCCAGGCCAATCATAGTGGTAATCGAGCGGCGCGGGGATTTGCGCGCCCTGTTTGTGCAGGCGTTGCAAATTGTTGAGCGTCGCCTCGTAGGCGAGATAATCGCCATAGTCCCGCGCGCCGGCAGGGTCCGGCACTTCGGCGCGCGGGTAAACGATGAGGTTGCGGTCAGCGTCAAAAAACATTGTTCCAAAACGCCTGTAGCTCGTTGAGGGAATAGACAACCCAAGCATGGCCGCCCGCCGCGCGGATTTGTTCGATGATGAACTTTTGGCGCGGCGTCGGCGGCGGGCACGTGTCGGGCCGCTTGTATTCGAGCCCGACGAAATGGCCGAGGTAGCAAACCAAGTCGTCCAGCGTCGCCGCCGTGCCGAATGTGACGGGCGAGAAAATGTACGCGCCTTGCGAGCGCAGCCACGTTCGGCACTCGGCTTTCATCTTGCCTTCGGGCGCGGCTTTGTTCATTGCTTGGTCATCCCCTGAGAGTGAATTTCGGACGCTTGTTCCGGCGTCAGCACGACCGCGTGCTGTATCCATTGCCGATTGACGAATAAATTGGCGACGCAAACATAATCCATACGCGCAAGCTCAAGCGCCCAAATGCCGAGATTGAACGTGTCTTCGACTTGCACGTCCATGACGTTGTTCGTCAGGCCGTGAACGATGCGAAGTATTTTCATCTAGCCCTATCCTTCCAATGCTCGCATTGCTTGACGCGACACCAGCCGCACAAGGCGTTCGGGGTTGCGTTCCACTCCTTGTCCAAAGGTCGCGCTTTCAAACCCTCCCAATGGTTTTTGATCCGGCGGTATGCCTTCTCGGGCGCGCGGCTCAGGTCGTGCAACGGACCCATGCCGCCGTGATTGAGCCAGACATACGCGCCGCCGATATACTCAAGCGCCGGGTAATGCGTCTTCAAGAGTAGCGCGAAGCCTTCCAACTCGGCGGGGTCTTCGCGCTTCTTGCCCGTCTTCCAATCGAGAATGAGCGCGTTCGGAATGCTGACTATGGTCACGTCGGCGATACCGCGAAACCAAGTCGGCTCGACCTCCCAATTGCAAGGCGTGCCACTGTAGGCCATCGCCATTTTGTGCTCGTACTCCTTGATCCCCGGCGCGGACAGAATGTATTCCGCCGTCGCCGGATCGGCGCACGCATCCGGCCGCTGTTCCTTCAGCGCCGCTTCCGCCGCTTGGTGCTGTTTGATCCCCTCCAACTGTTCCGGCGTCTTCTGTTCCCACGGCAAATCCTTGGCGATGTAGAGATGCCAAGCCTTGCGTGGGCAGTTCTCGTAATTCGACAGGAACGTGTGTGAGAGGATCGGGAGTTTCACGGCTTCTGGCCTTTCTTTTCCTTCTCGCGCTCGCTCATCATGATCGCGACGGCTTGTTTCTCGGATTTCACTTTCGGACCCTTTTTCGATCCGCTGCGAAGCTTGCCGGCGGCGAACTTTTTCATCACGTCCTTGCTAGGCATTCTCTTCCTCCATCAACTGCTTTTCCAGCGCCGACATATCGACGCGCGGCGACTCGTGCGGCTCGCCGTTGAGCGCAGCGAACAGTTTGTCGCGCGAACGCTGCACGTCGTCGGCGTAAGCCTCGTGCGTTTTGGCGATGTTGGCGTTGAAGCGCTCTTGCGCCTCGACCAATTCGGCAACGTGCCGTTCGTGAATGTTCATTGGATGATCTTTCCGACTAAAAGCGCGCCGATTACAACGCAAGGAACAGAAGCAACCAAAATTGCAATGCCAATCCATTGAAAGATTGTCATTTCTTGTCCTTTCAACAGTCGTCGCAGATTGGCGTTTCAAACGGGACCGGCGGCGCGGGCTTGCCGTTCGTGAATGTTCATTTGTCGTACCTCTCACTTAAATGGCCTTCCGCGTCGAGCGGGATATCGGCCGCCCAATCGGGGCTGCGCTTTATCCGCGCTAGAACATGCTCAAGATAGAATGGCGCGTCGGCGTTATCCGCAACGAGCCATACGCCTTCGTCGTGCGTAACCCATAGGAGCTTGAGGCCGGCGACAAGCCGTTCGCCCTCCCAACGCTCGGGAAAAGTGTTTTTTACCCAAACGAGATTTTCGCCCAGGTCGCAGCGTGACAGCATTTCCGTGATATTCTGCACGACGACGCCGCCCCAAATGCGGACCCAACCCTTGCGGGTCTTGCGTTTCCAGCCGCGCTCTTTCTCGTCCCATTCGAGGCGATAGTGCATGATCGTGCCGGTTGGCCCGACGATCCGGCCGCACCCGTCGCCGTGCGAGTAGACCTTGCACGTGCCGCGTATCCAATCGGTTTCCGCTTCGACGGGCGACGCCATGAACTTCAGAACTTCGTCGCCCTCGCGCCAAAGGTTCACGACTCTGGGTCGTTCGGAACGATATAGGTCACGCGCCCCGACGCCTTCGCCGTCCGTAATGATAACAGGCGGCGTCGCGCGCTTGGCGGCACGTTGGATCGAAGGGCCGCCCGCTCCGTATCCGCATTGCAAGCGCATGACCTTGCCGAACGTGCGTTCGTTCTTATCGGCTTTTGTGACGGTGCGCCCGTAGAACTTCGTCGCAATGCCGCAGTAGGGGTCAACTCCGCGTCGGAAATCGTCAAGCGCGGCTTCCTCGCCTGCTTCCCATTCGAGAAACCGACATTCGATTTGGCTCTTGTCGGCGATTAAGAGCTTGTGTCCAGGCCCGGCAATAAGGGCGTGCCGAATGCTTCCCCCTCGCTTGAAATTTTGAAAATTAGTTGCGTCACCACCGACCCATCGGTTAGTATGAGCGGCGCAATATCCGAGATAAATAGGAAGCTTTCCCCTTCGCGCGCTTGCCGCAAGGCGTCCCGCTCTAGTCTCGTCAATTGTACTTCTAATACCGACCCTTGCAGCGGCGAGCGCTGATATAATTTCGTTCTCATCGTCCAAGAGTTCCTTCATGAAGTCGTCCGTCTTGGCGACGGCGGGTATCATGTTCTCGGGGTTGCGGGGCGACGGCTTGTACTCGACCTCGACGCCAAGGCCGGTCAGGATCGCGGCAAACTGAGTTGCGCTCGACAACTCCTTCGACCGTACGCCTAGGTTTTCCAAAAGTACTTTTTTACGCTCCGCTTCATCGGCGGCGATCTTCTCCAGCGCCACGACGTCGCCGGTCAGCGCCGGTTCCGTGAACATGCGGACCGTCAAGTCGATAAGCTCTAGCTCCGTGCGAGGCATGTGCGTAATGAACTTGCGGAAGATTTGCAGCGTCAGGGCGCAATCGTGCGCCGCGCCCTCGCCAAGCTCCGCTTGCTCGGCCGGCGACAGGTCGTGCCAATGTCGGCCCCGGAACATGTCGTAAGGCACCGACTTGGGCGCAAGCTCGAACATGGCGGCGAGACTGGCGAGGCTCGCGCCTACGCTCGTGCCAAGCACAAGCCGCGCCATGCTCAGCGTGTCGAACCAGAACGCAGGCCTGATCCCGTAATGGTGTGAGAGAATAAGTCCGTCGAATTGGGCGTGATGGCAGACAACGCCCGTATTGGGCCAGTCGATATTGGCGAACGTCTCGGCAAGGGCGCTCGCCGGCGTCCAAGCCGTGTTGCCGGTCTCGCCGTCGCAAAAGCCGCAGCACAACGCCTCAAATCGCGGATCGCGGATATACGCCTCCGTCGTCATCTTCTTGAGGGTAAAATCTTGTGAGTAAAACGTCTCAAAATCGAGAACAAGGAGGTTCATGTCAATCACTCTCATGGTCCTGGAGGCGGGTGATGTCGTCGGTCACGGCGCTACTCCCAAGCCTGCCAGTCCTGCCGGCGCATCGCACGCCCCGGCACGGCTTGCCGCTTTAGATGGCAGGCTCGTCTTCAGTCGGCGTCGATTCCGGCAAGGGCGCATCCTTGCCTTTGACGCCGAGAAGCTTGCACGTCGTCTCCCAATCGTCCGCGCTCATGACGATCGTTATGATGCCGTCCGCGTCGGGCGTGTCCGAGATGGCGCGACCGAGCAAGAGGTTGAGACTCGTCAGCGCCGGATCGCGCCCGTTGCCGTGGTTCTGCGGTTTGGCGGCCGATATCAGCATCCCGAGTATCTTGGCGCGGCGCGCGCCCCAGTTGTCGAATTGCTCAAGCGCCGCCGCGCCGTTTCCAAACGACTTGAGGATATCGAGCGCCTTTTCGTCGCTCATCATCGCCGACAGTTCCGGCTGCTTTGGCGCTTTCTTGGCGAGCGGCTTAGCCGCCGCGACCTTACCCTTGGCCTTGGCAACGTGCTTCATGGTCGCCTTGACGGGCGCGGGCTTCGGCAGACTGCGGCCTTCCTTGGCGGCCTTCTCGGCTTTCTTGACCTTCTTCGGGTCGCTCTTGGCTTCCTCCTTGGCAATCTCGACAGCGGCTTGCAGCGTCTCGCCGGCCGCCTCGCCTTCGGCCGCGACGGCCTGCACCGCGAGCGACGCGGAAACCTGTCCCGTCTCGACAAGCTCTGTCACCTGTTTTGGCGCGGCGGCGAGCGTCAGCACGTTGCGGATATGCTGCAACGAGTAACCCGACTTGGCGGCGAGGTCCGCGTCCGCCCACCCGAACGCCAGCAAGCGCGTGCAGGTGAAGCCCAGCTCCAACTGCGACAGGTTCTTGCCGGTGTTGCGCGCGACCATCGAGAACGTGTGATCCGCCTCGCTCGCGCTCTTGGGCTCAAGCCGAACGGGGACCGACTTGATCGGGGCGCCGCGCGCGATGGCCTGACGCACGGCGGCAAGCCGGCAATGGCCGTTGGTGATGACGTACCGCGCCTCGCCTTCGGCGTCGGTCCCTTCGCGAAAGGCCGTCAGCGGTTCCAGCACGCCGACATTAAAAATGCTTTCGGCGAGTTGTTCGATATGCGCGATGTTGTCGGGGTCGTGCTCCAGGCGCACGTTCCAACCCTCGCGCTCCACGAGGATATCGGGCGCGAGTTGCAGTATGGTTTCGGCTTTCGACATAAATTCAGCCCTCTTGTATCGGCGCAAGCGCCAGTTTGTCCAAAAGTTCATAAGCGCGGATTAACTCGCGCTCGTAAACGGTTTCAGGTATAGGGCCGGGGCGCGGCGGATTGCAAACGCCCACGGCGATATTTTTGGGGGAAGCCACGCGCGATTGCCAAAGGACTTCCGTGACTGTCGGATGGCGCACGCGCGTCGGCATGGCGGCGAGCGGGTGTACTTTCACAAGCGATAGGGAAACATACCGCGCCCCGGCGCTTGTGACGACAACCCTATAGGGGTGATTAGGCGTGTCCATAGGTGGCGCCCTAGCGAAGAATAATGGCGGAAGTGTGGCGTTCATAGGCCCTCGGGAAGCTCGTCGGCAAGAATGCGGAGCTTGCCGGCAAGCTCGCGCCATTGGTCATCGCGCCCTTTGGCTTTAAGGTAGGCGTTATTCCCCATCCAAGCGCACGCCATCGCAAACGCGGATAGCGTCGCCTTCGCGCCGACCAGGCGCAAGTAATCCTTCAAGGCGTCAATCATCGTCTAGCCCTCTCGTCTTCAGTCTCCGCACATGCCGGCATTGAGACGCCGGCATGAGTTGAGGCTTAGACCTCGACAAGCTCCAAAATCTTGCCGGCCTCGCGCTCGTAGCTGATACGCTCGTCTTGGAACGGGATAGACCGCGCGTAGGCGGTTATGCCCGTCGTCACGTCCCACAGCGTCTCCATCGGCCGCCCCTCGTCTTCCTCAAATGCCGCTTCAATCTTGCGGACCATCGGCTTTGTGAAGCGGCGATTGGCGAGAAAGTCCGCGATGCTGTCCACCTTGGCGCGCTGCGCGGCGAGCACCACTTGCTCGATAGGCTTCGGCGACGACGACGAATAGTCGGCGATGACGGGCGCGACTTCTTCCGCGAAGCGATCCGGCGCGGACACGGTATGTCGCAGCTTAATCTCCTTGTAGCCCTCCGCTCCCCATACGATGCGGTTGCAGCACACGTAGTCGAATAGGAACATGGCAATCCCAAGCGTGCAAGCGCCGACTTCGCTATTCCAGACGAAAAAGCCGCGCGCTAGAGAGCCAGACTTGCCGTCGCGCCGGTTCGGCATTTCGACGCGGTTTGTCTCGTCGGCGAGAAACACGAACATGTCGCGGTCGCTGGCGTATAGTGTCGTGTTCGCCTTCGTGACCTTGACGGCTTTGCCGAACTCGCCGGGAACGCGCCAATCGCCCGTCACGCCGTCGCCGAAGCGGTTGACAAGCTGCCCGGTCACGTCCGTGTTCCAAATGCGCCCGTAGCGCGGTCCCGTCGCCGCCGCCAGCACGTTGTCGCCGTTGCGGCGCAAGAGTACGCCAACTTCCCCGACGTCGCGGCAGAGCAAACCGTAATTGAGGCAGTCGGCGGCGATAGGCGCGGCAAGCGAGCGCAGATAGCCGGCCGGCGCTTGCGCAAGCGCGGCGAGTTGCCCGAACGAGAAATGCGTCGGCTTGTAACCGTGCCCATTCGGACCGAATATCTCCAAACCCTCGTTGGCGTCGTCCCCGGCCGGGCGGATCTCTAGCTGGCGCGAAGATATGACGCGCCCGGCGCTTTGCTGACGCTGTTCGCCCGTATGCGCGTGCAACGCCAAGAGCGACGTGAACCGCTCGTCATCGGGGCGCGAAGCCCATTGCCTAGAAGCTTGCATCAAGGTCGCCATGCGGAAAAGTCCTTTTTGTTTGGCGAGATTGCCGCAAAAACCGTTGTCGCACGCAACGGCTTAAACTGCAATCTAACTTTTTATTTTTTAGTTTCGTCGAACCAACCGCGAATCGTTGCCGTGCGCTCTATAAAATCGAGCATGGCGAATGTCTCATCGCCGAGCGGCGTACCTTTGCGTGTAGCGTCCCAATGGGCGCGCGCGTCGCCCATTGGGTAGGCGCGGCAACCGGCGTAAACCCACAACACGCCATCGCGCATGTTGGCGACAAACACATAGCCGTCCGCGCGACTGCCGGCGCAGATAATGCCAATCGCCCCGTGCAGGTCCGCCCCGCGCAGGTTCGCCCCGCTCAGGTTCGCCCCGCTCAGGTTCGCCCAACTCAGGTTCGCCCTGTGCAGGTACGCCCCGAGCAGG
>JBBILJ010000022.1:0-2814 GCA_037444945.1 Microcaldota archaeon
CCGCCACTCTTTTTGGATGGCGAGTTTGCTTAACTCCACGTACTCCGTCAACAGGAATGGAAGCTTGACGTTAAACGTGATACTAGCTTCTAACATATTTGTAAACCGCCCATAAAGGCTTAACGAAATTCGCCAATACTGTGGTGTGGGGTTCCTGCCAACAAGTC
This sequence comes from Microcaldota archaeon, assembly GCA_037444945.1. GTDB lineage: Archaea > Micrarchaeota > Micrarchaeia > Norongarragalinales > JBBILJ01 > JBBILJ01. The sequence goes on from JBBILJ010000022.1 coordinate 168, forward strand.
GGAACATAATTCGTCATTATTTCTCGTCTGCCTCCGCTTGGCGCAATTTCCGCTTTACCTGTCGTGTTTCGGCGGCTTCAAAAAGTTTGACCATTATGCTGACCGCGTATCGCTGCCAATTATCGCGGACTCGGCGACATTTGCCGCAAAATAGCCAATAAGATTCGTGCTCACTTCTTTTGTGCGCGAATTTTTGTTTGTGGTGCTGGCACAACGGATTACAAGTAATAAAGTGTTCGAGTCCGTTTAACTCGTCGTCCGTCACGTTAATAGTAACGATTTTTTGCTTCATACTCTACCACCAATCCCAAAATCTTCCGTGCGTGTGTGTTTGCTCGAACTCGTAGATTCCTTTTTTGAGTTCTTTTAAGCCGAGGATTTCAATCATGTCTTGCTCGACATCAGAGTTCCCGTAGGGTTGCTCGGGGTCGATTTCGGGTGCGCCGAACTCGCAATCATCCCAATCAACATACATTCGGCGCAGGAGTTTGACGTGTTCGGGCTTTAGCGTGAATTGTTTTTTATCCATAGTTTTTTTCACCAACAACATACATTTCTTCTGTGTCACCTGTTAGGTAGCAGTTGTTTCTTTTCGCTAGGGATTTGAGTGCTAACCAGCAACCCTTGCAAGTCGCTTCACCTTTTATGCCGTGAATCGGGCATCGTTCAACAACCTCAGTCATTTTTATTCCACTCCTAGTTGTTCTCCGAGTGCGAGCCACGAAACAATAAACCACTTCACGAAGAACTTTATTACGAACCATACTACTTTTCCAATTACCCAGAGCACGACGAATGGAACAACTAAAAGTAAAATAATAAGAATTAGCGGGGAGTCGCTTTTTTCGAACAGAATCATTAATCCATTTATGTATATGGGCAAACTCGAAATCGCGTTCTTTAAGCGCGCCGTATTAGGGTGACTAATTTTAGCCTTCATTTTTTCACCTTTGTGGCTTTTTCTATGTCTTGTTTTTTGTAAGCTATCCATCTGCCTTTACCAACGTATTGTGCTTTGAAGCACAAATAATCCACGTCACTTATTTGGTCGCTGTGAACGAGCCAACCTTTCTTGCTAGTAACAACATCCCCTTTTTGCAAAGGCATATCTATTCCCTCAAAAGAATAACTCATTTTTTGTTCACTTCCGCGTTGTGTTGAATTATCCTCATGTCTTGCACGAGTTGGTTCGAGTAGGGTCCGCGAACCGTGACCGCGAACTTGTAGCCGAGTTTTACTCCGCTCTTCTGGAGCAGGTAGGCGATGGCTTGCGTGGCTGCACGGTCTTGATATAACGCCCAGTTTGGTTTGAAGCCGAGCTCCCGCAAACAAAACGCCAACTTAATTCTCCTAACCATTTCTTTTTCAGTCTTCATTTTTATTCCTCTGCTGGTCGAAGCCAAATGTTGAAAAACAATTGACTGAATGAAAAAAACCAAAATATAAACGCCAAAACGGAAGAAATATTTTTTGCTTCAACCATAATCCAAACAATTAACGCAAGAAGAACACACATCAACAGAAGAAATTTCTCCATCGCGGGCTTTTGTATAACCCAAACATCAGCCTTCATTTTTCGTCTTCCTCCACCACACGTAACAACTCGTTTCTAATTATGCAAGAAGTGCATTGACCAGTAAAGTCGGCTTTAGGAAAGTAACAAATCAATTTCTTTGCTAACGCCCTCGCCCATTTCGCGCGAGAACGACGCTCCTCCACAACCTCGGAAGTCACTACTGACGGTGAGTGCATTTTACACATACACGGCGTCTTCGAGCGCTTGATTTCTGGAAAAGTCATTTATTCAAGCACCCACTTCAATGCGTCAGCCGTTCTTTTCATATCTTCAATCAGTCGGCTATCTCCCGACCCTGAGAGCTTAGCGTCCGCAATATAGTCTAGCACGAGTTCGAGTTCCGTCTTGATTTCTTTCTCGGTTTTCATTTTTCTATTCTCCTCCCTGCGTTAAGCACACAAAGCGGACAAACCCTCTCGTCGGCTTCTTTTTCGTGTTCTTCACAAAGCGAGCAAATGTCGTGCCCACACGAGTAGTGAAAAACATACTTTCCCTCTTTGCAGTCATCCATATCGCAGTAGCGCTTTAGTTCTTCACTCATTTCTCTTTCACCCTAGATTTTTGGGTTGATTTGAATCAAACCATTCTCTTCAAGAATCAATTCATTTCTCCGAAGGAGGCTTAAACTATTCAAATAGGAGCCGCCTTTCGACGAGTAACCGCAAGCGAGGGCGATTTGAGAGCGCGAAAACTTTAAGCCCGACCTCTCAGCCAAGAACTTCAAAATGTTTGACGGCATCGATTTTCCGAGTTTTTCTAGCCACAACGAAAGCGTCGATGAACCACTACTCGCTTGCTGAACGCTACTACTTGTTTGCTCGGAGCCGAGCGCGGTTTTGGCGTCTTGAATCATTTTCTCCAAACGCCGAATTCGCAAGTCCTTCTCGACGAGTTTACTCTCAAAATCATTCCGAAGATTAATTACGTCCTCGCTCTCCTTCGGCTTCACGAACTCCTCTCCCTTATCCTTCTTGTCGGGTGATTCTTCCTTCTCTTTTTTTTGCTCGAATTTTGAAATAAACTTTTGAACGTCCTCAATGCTTGATAACGCTTTTTGGCTAAAAGACTCCC
>JBBILJ010000022.1:2824-7100 GCA_037444945.1 Microcaldota archaeon
AGGTTTCACGAGAACGAATCTTCACCCGCTTCAACAAATTCAAGAATTCAGGCGACCAAACCCACGCTTCCCCCGTTGGAAGAGAAGGCAAGGATTCAAGAAATTTATTGAAATCCCCTTCGGCGGAGTGAGCCACAACCCAATCCTGTAACGCCTTGCGGTCTTGCGGACCAATACTGCGAAGAACAATCAACGTGTCGACTTGACTCATCACGTCCTTGTTGAGAGTTGCCGCCCGCTGATTAATGAGGGAGACCCCTAAGCCTCGGTTTCGCCCCATCACAACAAGGTTACTGACTGCGTTAAAGCATTTTCCGAGCCCACCCCAAACGCGTTGGGGGACGAACTCGTGAGCCTCCTCGATGAATACGTGTCGCGGCGTGTTGTTGATGGATAACAATTCTTCCGAGAAGTCCGTGATGAGTTGCCGTTGCTGGTTTTTCGGCATCCCGAAGGTGGAGATAACGCAGGAAATGTTGTCTCGAACAATCGCTCGCGCAATCGATTTACCCATGTCTTTCGTTAGGGTAATGTCGGCGTGCTCCAAACCGAAAACCACGACGGGTAAGCCCGCTTTTTCTCCGTCGTGCGCGTAGCGTAAACCCCACCACACGTCGATGGGGTCGAACACGACGAACGGTATTCCATTTTTGAAGAATTCTTCCGCTAGGACGGCGGCGGTGTAGGTTTTTCCTGCGCCGCGTTTGGCGATGATTCCGAAGGTTTTTGTTGCCGCGTTTAACGGCATTTTTAGTCCGCCGAGGTTTACTTCACTCATTGTTTAATCGCCTGTTGTGCTTCGAGTGCTTTGAAGTTGTCTTTGTTTTTGGCTTCCTTGAACAATTCTTTTAAGTTGAATTTGAAGAAGCTGGCTGCCACTAGAATGACGGACAAGGACTTGACGGCTTCTTTTCGGACTTCTTCCTCCGCATCTATTCACGCTTCTCCCCCTCACTTTACGCTTTGTTTTTCTTTTTGTGTCTTTACGCTTGACTCGCACGTGCTTGATGAACGCGTCATTCCTCTTCGCGAACTCAGGATACTTCAAACGCCAACACTTCGGGTGTAGGTTCAATGAAGTATGCCTATCCAAGCAAGTCATGATTACATCGCCCACCTTAAATCTTTTACCACAGTAAGGGCAGGGCGGTAATCGCTTTGTGTGTCCGCCACAACCAATTCCTTTGTGTTGAACCTTAACCATTCGTTTCCCCTCCACCCTTAGTCTTTTTCTTCGTCGGTGACTCCCTTGTTCGTGACGTAGAAGACGCACTCCACGTCCGGCAAGTCGTGGGAATCCATGATTTTCGCGACGCGCGAGTTTCCCTTCGTGTGCCTCAAGTAAATGCGGGTGGTGGCGTGACCCACGATGCGGCCGCCGACGGGTCGCGTGGGGTCGCCGTAAATAATTGAAGGGTCTTCGTGGACTTGGTTCGTGACGTAAACGACGAGGTTGTAGCGGTCCGCGATGCCTTGAAGGTCGTGGAGGTAGGGGTTGAGGACGCCGGCGCGGGCGGGAAAATCTTGGCGACCCACGAACTCTAAACGGAAGAACGAAATGAGGGAGTCCACGATGATGAGTTTAATGCTGGGGTCGGCTTTGAGGGCTTCGCGGACGCGTGGAATGAGGGCGACTTGGTGTTCGCTGCTCCGAACGCGGACGTAATTGAGGTTTTTGTTGGCTTGTTCTTCGGTTAAGCCTCGGAGTTTCGCGATTTGGAGGTAGCGATTCATGCTGAACGTGCCTTCCGTATCCATGAATAAGACTTTGCCGTTTAACCCGCCTTTCTCTAAGGGTAGTTGGACGTTGACGGCGAGCGTTAACGCGAGTTGGGTTTTGCCGCTGGATTCTTTTCCGTAGAACTCGTAGAGTTGCTGGCTTTCAACGCCGCGGCCGTGCTCGCTTTTGCTTTCGCTGGCTTGGTCGACGAGTTCGTCAAGTTCTTTGGAGCCGGTCGTGATGTGGATGCGGTTGGATTGAATTTTTTTGAGTTCGTTTCCGTCAAGTAAGTCGAATTGCCCGGTTGCTTCGAGGGCGTCCCCGATGAGTTCGGACGCGCGGTTTTCGCTGATGCCTTCGATTTCTGATACTTTGGGGACGGTGGCGGAAGCTAAGTCTTCGAGGGTTTTGATTCGGGCTTTTTCGAGTTTTTTGAGGGTTTCGGGTCCAACGAGGTCTTCGAGTTTTTCGATTTTCTTAGGCACGAGTTTCACCTTTTAGTAGTTCGTTGAGTTTGACGCGGCACGCCTTGACGTGCGCGCACACGGTTCCACGGTAAAGGTAGTTCTTGCATAAGGCGTCGCACGTCCACTTGCCGTTCGCGTAGTGAACGCTGTGGAGGACGCCGTCTTGGTTTGGGCCGACGGTGAAGGCGGCGTTGCCGTTAATGTAGTAATCGACGGTGGCGAGGGGGTAAACGTCGGAAACTTTTTTAGCCTTCATTTTTTTTATTCGTCTCTCCACGCGGGCGTGACGCTGTCTTCTTGTGCGGGCAAGTAAATGACTCTGGCTTTCAGGTAGCAAACGAGTTCGCACGCGAGGGCGCGGTCGCTTTGCGTTGGCTTCTCCCAGTCGTGCTGCTTTTGGGCGGCGCCTTTGAATTTTTCGGCGACTTCCGCGTAGAGGACTTTTATTCTCGCGATTTCGTCCACGGCGTCGCTTTGCTCGGAGTAGCGTATTTTTGAGAGTTGTTTGTTGTACTCGTTCACGATAACGAACGACATATTTTTTTACCCCTTTCTTTTCAAGTAACCTGTTTTTGGGCTGTAAATGTCGCCTTCCCTGTTTTTTTCGTCCACCCACCGCTTGGCTTCTTTTTCCGTCAAAGAATACTCTTTGCACCGCGCAAAAAACATCTCTTGGTCGACGAAGGCGTTGTCGACTTCGCTCGCCATGGCGTCAAATAAGGCATCCATTTTTTCGTACTTGTCGCGCAGGCTCGTCGGCACGTCAACGATGTTTAAATCGATTTTCCCCGTGGACGCGTCCGTGAAGGTTTTGTGGAGTTCGTAGTCGACGAGTTCGACGGCTTTATCGGCGTCTTGCTTCTCCACGATTGGAGATAAGCGGAGTTTCGCGTAGGCTTCACTAATGCGGCCGAGGGCTTTGAGTTGGCGCTTCGTGACGACGAGGGTTCGATTCTTTTTCCCGATGTCCGCCATTTCTTTATAGTAATCCGCGATGCGGCGCTCGGCTTCGGGGGAGAGTTCGGGTTGGACTTTGCGGCGCGCGTACGCGATGTAGCGCTTGAGTTTTTCGGGGGAGAGGGTGCCGCCTTGTTTTTTGCCGCGTAAAATGTTGAGGTTGCGTTCGTCTTCGGCTGCGGCGTCGAGTTCTTCTTCCGTCACGCAAAAAATCAAGTCGAAGCGGCTTAGGAAGGCGGGTTCGAGACCGAATTGCTCCGAGTAAGGAATACTCCTATCGAATTGCCCGAACTTGGGGTTGGCGGCGGCGAGGACGCTGGTTCGCGCGACGAGTTCCGCGTGAAACTTTGCTTTATGAATCGACGCGGTTTGCTGCTCCATGACTTCGTGGAGTTTTTCGCGGTCTTCCGGGTCGAGTTTATCGGCTTCATCAATCACGACGACGCCCCCAGAAGCGAGGACGACGGCGCCCGCGTGGAGGACGCGCGCACCCGTGATTTCGTCGGTTTCAACGCTCGCAATTAAGCCGACGCCGGAAGCCGTCATGCCGACGGTTCGCACGCTTTTCGGAAAAATTTTGGAGGCTTCATTCACTAAACCCGACTTTCCGACGCCCGGGTCGCCGATGAGGAGGATGTGGAAGTCGGCTCGCCGAATTCCTTCCTCGTCGTCTTTCGGGGTGCCGCCGAGGGCTTGGAGTAGGATGGCTTCCTTGATTTTATCCATGCCGTAAATGCTGGGCGCCACGCAAGGCGTGAGTTCGTCGATGAGGGTGACGCGCTTAGCGAGGGCGTCAAACTCGGCGGCTTCCTGGGGAGGGATTAGGATTTCGTCGTACTGCTCGTCGAGTTTTTCGACGTGTAAAACGTCTAAGAATTTTTCGGTCGTCGCGAGGAGTCGCTTGTTTTCCTTCATGGGGCGTAAACGCACGACGCCCGTGACGCGGACTCGTGCGCCGCCTTCGCACGCGTTCACTAAATCGTCCGTAAACCACAAGTTGAGGGTTGGAGTGCGGGTGGCGGTTTGGAGGCGCTCGATGAAGTCCTGCATTTGGCCGGACTGGTAGTCGGTTAGTTGTCCTTCTTCTTCGAGAATTTTAAAGTCGCGGCGCCCGCACCGGCAATTCGGGGGA
>JBBILJ010000022.1:7110-11775 GCA_037444945.1 Microcaldota archaeon
GACGGGCATTTTTACGGTGACGCCGCAGTGCACGCACTCCCAATTCATCATCACCCATAGGGGTTCCACGTTGGTGACGTGAGTGAGTTGTCCTTCAACCGTGATGAGTTTGCCGACGCTGGATGCATCGATGCGCATGACGGTGGTGGGGTCTAAACCGTAGGGTCTAAAGCGCGGGTAGCACACGCGGCACCCGTTGTAAACGATGGCGGTTTCCAAGTGGTTCGGCAGAATTTCTAAGAGTTTCTTTTCAGCTAACCGAATGTAAGCGTCAGGGTGGAGCGCGATTTGGTCGGCGAGGTCAGGCGAGCGCTCGGCGATTAATTTAAGGTTGAAGTTGAAGCTGCGCTTCTGCGGGTAGAAGGAGAGTTGCTTGACGGCCTCGTTCGTCGGGCGTCGAAACTCCTCCTCTAAAAAGTTTTCGAGCTCGACTTCTTCGTTAGAACCCATTTTTTGTTGTTTAGCTCGGTAGTTTTTCTTTGAGGACGAGTGTGCGGTTTTCCACTAAGTACTCGGAAAAGTTTTGAATCCGCTTGTTTAAGTCTTCTAAAAGAAGCGGGAGGAGGACGTGTTGGTAGTGTGACGCGGGAACGTAAAGGAGGGGTCGCCCGGCGGTGGTGCTTTGAACGAAAGAATTCATGACGCTCGAACTCGCGACAAGATTTTCGAGTTGGTTGTGGATTTGGCGCTCGGAAAGCGGCGGCCGGCGGAGCGACAACATGAGGCGTTCATAAACCAAGAAAACTTGCGGGGTTAGCGCGCTAGCTCCAGACAAGTACAAGTCGTAAACAATGGTCGTCAAAATCTTTTGCGCTTCCTCCATTCGATTAATTGTGGTGAGGGCTTCCGTCTTCATGACTTGCTCGAACGCTTCCTTAACGTGGTCTTTATTTAGAACGGTTGCGTGCTGGGCGTCCGCGGCAAAAGCGGTTTTCAACAAAATCTTGATGGCGAAACGCGCGTCCGTCTTTTTCGCTTCGTCAACCGAGAGGTCCGCAATGTAGGCGAGGACTTCGTTACGCGCCGAGCCGGGGGTGAGCGCTTTTTCTGCGCGGTCTTGGAGGATGCCGCACAAGTCTTCCTTTGAGTAATCAATGAAGAAAACTTTGGCGCCTCCGAGGCTGCTCTTGACGGCGGCCTCGAAGTTATCGTAGTAGTAGAGGTCGTTCACGATTAGGATGACGGTGATGCAGCACGCTTGGTGGTTTTCTTGCGCGCGCAAAAGCGGGTACAAGAAGCGGCCGCTCGTCGCGATTTCGAAGTTCTTCCACTTGTCGAACTCGTCGAAAATTATGACGATGGGTTTGCTTTGAAGCGCGGCGAGGCGTTCAGCGATCTCTTCGAGTGTGGCGAGCATGTCTTGTCCTTTTGGTTTGCCGCCGAGGATTTTTTCGTAGAGGGCGGTGGCGCCGGCTGCGGGCGTGACGCTTTGGTTGCAGGAAAAATAGAAGACGCGCCCTCTTTTTTCTTCGGGGAGCGAGTTGACGACGTGGTTGATGGTGAAGGTTTTCCCGGTTCCCGAGTTCCCTTGAACGACGAGGTGGGAGGGGCAGGCGTAATCGATGTGTGAAAAGACTTCGGTGTTGAGTTCGTTGATTTGTTTGTCGCGAAAACGGACGACGGAAGAGGGGGCGGTTAGAGCGGCGGGGTCTTGTAAAATCATGGGTTTTTGAAAGAAAGAGGACTATTTAAGTATTGCTATTTTTTTTTTCTTATTGTTCCCGAACCGTTTTTTTAGTTATCAGCCGCTCTTCCAGCGAGGAACAATAGTGGAAGAAAGTTAAAAACACTTCCACTATTGCCCTTTCGGAAATGTAGAAAAGGCGAAACACTTCACAACCGATTAGGAAACCCAAAATTTTGTAAAAGCTCAAAAAGGGGCCTTCTCTGGAAAGGTTTGGGGTTTCGGAAACTCGTTTTTTAACGCGTCCAAAAACTTCCATAATATTTTGAGGAGAACTCATTAGAGTAAAATGGCCTAAAACTGATCTGAAAAAAACACCTTAGTTCCGGTAATGTCGCCGGAGGTTTCGGAAGTGTTTTTCCGAGTGGAAGAAGAAGGAAGAAGAAAGAAAAATAGAATACTCACCATTAGACATAACTACATAACTACTAACTAGTATATAAGCTTTTCGGCGGTCTCCTCCCGCAATTCTGAGGGTCGTTTTTTCCCCGGCGGAGGAGGGGGGCTGATTTCGGTATTCCGAAACCCAAAATGTTTCTTAAACCCCCCTTTTGGAAGCCCGTTTTACCCCCCATTCCGAAACGGTCGGCGTTTCTTAAATGTTTGAAACCACTATTAGTGGTAAAAGAAGGGGAAGTTTTAGGGGGGTAACTTCCACTGTAATTCCACTAATCGATTTTGTATGCCTGATTTCAGTATTCCGAAACCCCAAATGTTTCCGAACCCAATTTTTCGAGAAAACAGCGCGTTTTTGAGCCTTCGCAAAATTTGGGCGTTTTTACGCTATTTCTGGGCGGCGGGGGGCTTGTTCGGCGAGGCGTAGGCCGATCTCGATTTGTTTGGCTTCCTGGATTGTTTTTGCTCGAGCCCGGTACGTCGTGATGGCGTTGGCGCTGAACTTTTCGATTTTCACGTCAATTAGGGTGCGCTTCTTTTTCGTTTTCATGACGTAATTAGGTTCAGAGGAGTATTTAGCACTTTTGCCGCCTGCCTGTCCCCTCCCTTTAGGGAAAGAGTTTTGCTCGACACTCGGCGAGGTTGGTGTGCGAGGTGAGGATGCGGATCGCGGCGTAAGCGGAGAGCAAGAGGAGGGTGTAGAGGGAGTAGTGGTAAGCGTCGAGGGATTTGATGCTGAAAAAGGGGTTTTGGAGGGTGGCGGTCGGCCCGACGAAAATGAGGGTTGAAATGCTTAAGTCGAGGGTCCAGAAAGCGAGAGCGGCGGCGAGGGAGAGGAGGACGACTTCTTTGATGAGTTCGTTATCCGTGTTTCTTTCACCCAGTAGAGTAGTCCGGGAATCGTTTTTTTGACGAGCCACGTTCCGCGTTGGTGCGCTTGGTTTTTTGTGTCGCTTTGGACGCGGAGGACGCGCTCGATTCCTTGTTTTGTTCCAAGGGAGAAGGAGAACTTAAAGGTTTCGTCTTTTTTAGCGATGTCGAGGCAGACTTGCCGCATTTTCTCGAAGTCTTCCTTACTTTTGAGCGCGATACAAGTTTCAAACATTTTTCATCCGTTCTCCTGTTTCTCTGACTCTCTATCTGTCTTGTCGAAAATGTAGTTAACCGCGTCCCGGTCTGTTTCTAGGCTTAAAACTTTCTTTCTAATTTCTGCCGCCAACGCGCGCCGCCCCTCAACGCGTGCCCGCTTCAATAGTTTTGCGGGTAGCGCCGTGAACGCGCGCTCGCTGGACGGGAGGTTTTCAACCCAACCCCGCCCTTTTTTGCGTTTCGCGTTGAACAGGATTTCGTGCTTGCCTTCCCCGCGTTTTTCGGAGCACTCAAGGCGCCCCTCGCAATCCCCTAACGCTCGGCGCATGTCGAGGTCGAGGTTGTATGGGAGCGTGACGTCGGGAAGGAGGATGTGGAGTCCTCGTCTTCCGGATGAGTGCTCGACGACGAATTTTTCTTCGGGAAACGCGTACCGCGCGTTAAAGTAGGTCGTTAAGCGGTGGAGTTCGCCGTGTTCTTCGTCTAAGTCTAACGCAAACATTTTTTTTCAGGGTCCTCCGAGCGTGAATTGTGAGCCTTTGGGTCGCCCGGTTTTCGCGTAACTGCCTTGAATGATGAGGCGGTCGGCGGACGCACGCACCGCGTCCGCGTTTTCCGTTGCGTGCTCCCACCATTTGCCTTTGGTTTTTTCTTCGACTCTAAACTTGGTTTTGAGGGTGCTGGAGTATCCTTTTCCGTAATCGAAGATTTCGTATTCGAGTGTGGTTTCTTTTTCTTTTTCGTTATCGACGACAATGAAGTCGCCGCGGCGCTGCAAACCGATTTCGGTCGTTAACAGGTTTGGGGAGTAGCCGAGGCCTTCGGTGTACGCGCGTAATAACTCGACGCCCGCGTCGCCGGCGTCCGTTAACTCTAAGATGTTCGCGTAAGCCTCTAAGTGGGCTTCGATGTTTCGCTTGTCGGGGTCGTAAGACGCGATAGCGATGAGGGTTTTCTCCCAAATCACGTGAATTTCGAGGGCGGCCTCAAAAAAGAGCGTCCTCTCGGTTCGGTTAATCGGCGTAAAAGTGGCGGGCTTAATGTTGGGTGGCGTCGTGATGCTTCCACGCGTCGCGAACTCTATCCACGCGTTTACGGCGGGTCGGCGCGTGTAGCCTTTAGCGTAAAAAGCGCCAAAGAAGAACCGGACGCGGGGCGCGCCGGTTATCGAGCGAAAATACTTCTCCACGTTTTCTGCGGAGAGTTTTTTGACGTACGCTTCGCGCGTTAAGGAGCCGCGCTTGACGCCCGTCACGCTTTGAATTAGGGCATCATCATAAAACAAGTCAGAGTAATTGCGCGCCACGTCCGCGGGCGCCGCGTTTTCTAAAAAAGTTTTTTCTTCAATCGTGAACGCGCGCCCGAAAGCCTCGTAACCCGCCAGCACTTGTTTGTCGACGAATCGCTGTATTCGAGTGGGCGTTAAGGCCCCAATGCTGATGAGTTTGGTGACGGCGTCTTTCGCTTCTTGGTTTGAAACCGCGAGCGAGTTTTCG
>JBBILJ010000022.1:11785-13042 GCA_037444945.1 Microcaldota archaeon
ACCCGATATAGACCCTATCGGCGCCGAACCTGGCGACGGCTTCGCTTTCCCTCACGACGCCCGGCAAGTCCTCCATGAGGCGCGTGCGCGCGTTGTATGTTTGCGTTAGGGGTAATCCTTTGATGGCGCGTAGCGCCGCAATCTCCGAAACCAAATTATTTATCCCCCTCTTTTTTTAGGGCGGGGAAACAGTCACGGCTTACTACCCCGCTTCACTTCGGCTCCTGTTTTTTTTACTGCGGGTTTTTGCATCGTCATCGAGGCTCTTCCACATGGCTTTTTTTATGGCTTCGCGTAAGTTTAAGCCTTGCTTTTTGGCTTGGTGCTCGAATTCGAGCTTTTTTTCCCATTCGTCGCGCGTGAAGAGGATTTGCGTTGCCGCAAACCATTCCGCGCTTTTTTCCTTCTTCATTTTACGTTGTTGCTTCCTTTTTTCTTCATGTTGAACCTTGCCTTGCCGCGTCTTGCCAAACCAAGCTTCGCCATGCCATTTCTAGCCATGCCTCGCCGTTCCATACCTGTCCTCGCAAGACCAGACCTCACCAGACCATGCCTCTCCGCGCCTAACCCCACCATGCCGTACCCGACCGGACCTCACCCAACCGTTGTTACGCCTCTTTGAAGGCGGTAACTATGAAGCGTCCGTAGCGGGGGCGGAAGTGTTCGCCTGTGCGCTTGGTTCCTTTGACTTCGGGTTCGCTTTCTGCCGCAAAACGATTCATTAAGAGCGGCGCAATTCCTTTAACTTCAACTTCGTATTGCTTCATTTTATTTATCCTCCTTTTAAGCGGGTTCGAGGTATTCTTCTTCGTCGGGGCTGAACCAATTAGTTAAGGCGGGTTTGCCTTTACGCACCCAACTAACGGGGTAGTGTGGATGTTTGTAGTTCGGGCGGAAGTAGCCGTGGCTAGAGTATTTCCCGTGGTAGTCGAGTTTTCCGACGAATCCGAGCGTTCCTTTAGGGACACCCGAAAAATCTCGCAAACTCCTAACCGGCAAGCCTGCCTTCATCCAGCGAAAAGTCTTTTTTTCCTTCATTTTTTACCTCTTCTCCATTTCCCTCAACCGACGTAAAGCATTCTCTACGGATGCTCCAAGTTTTTCAGTTTCAGTTTTCGCCTCTTTTTCGAGCCGTTCCGCGGCTATCAATTTGTTGCCGGCGACGGCAATAATTTTACCTTCTCCACTTATGATGAACGGGTTGTCTTTTCCTCTCATTTTTTTTCACTTGAGTGGGTTGGTGTTGATTTTTTCTTT
>JBBILJ010000023.1:0-12832 GCA_037444945.1 Microcaldota archaeon
TGGCTCACACAGCGCGCCGTAATCCCCCTCTTTTTTAATCTTCTTTTTCCTTCGTTTTTCGGGTTTTCATGGCGGATGAAGATGGTGGTTTGTTTGCTTCGCTCGAGGGGCGCTTCGAGGCGTTCTTGAGTTGGAGCGAAGAGAAGGGCTTGCCGTTTAAGAGTTGGGCGGACGCATTAGAGGAGAACGGGATTCCGCCCTTGCCGCTCTTTATTCTCGTCGTCCTCATCTTGCTCGGCGTCGTCGCCGTCTTCCTCTTTCCCGTCATTTCGCCCCCCACCTCTGACCTCATCGTGAGCGTGACGTCTATCGGCGGGACTCCGTTGCCGGGCGTTCCCGTCTCCGTTTCGCCCGTCGAGTTCGGCAAGTTCGGCGCGCGCGTGAATAACACGGACGCGACGGGTCAAATCGTTTTTAAGGGTTTGCCGCGCGTAGACGTGGACGTTTCAACGAGCGTGCCAGGCGGCGCGTTTGCGGACCAATCCCGAAAAGTTTCGCTCGATCAAGCCACGAAAACCCTCGACTTATCCCTCGTTTCCCTCTCGAACAACAAAGTTTCGCTGTCGGTAAGCGTTCACGGCCCCACCAGCGCAACCGTTCTGCTCTTCGACGACGCGGGTGTTAAACTCGACGAAGCCACGGGTCTATCGCCATCTTTTAACGTCGCGCAAAACGCGTCGTACGAAGTGCGCGTGGTGGCGGATGGTTACGCGCAGGAAAGCAAAGTCGTGCAAGTCGGCTCCACGGACACCTTGCCCGTCGTGATTCGCCTCACGCAAAACGGGAAAGCCAAGACGGGCTCGCTTTACGTGGGCGTCTTCGAGTCCGCCAGCCCGACGGCGAAAGGCATCGCGAACGCGACCGTCACCGTGCTCGACAACGCGACCGGCAAAACACTCGCCACCCTCCTCACCGGATCGGGCGGCACCGTGCGCAGCGACGGCTTACCCTTGAGCGCCTCCGTGATTGTGAGCGCGGCCGCGGACGGTTTCCTCGCCTCCAGCACAAACGCCACGATTATTGACGACACCAACGTGCGCGTCAACCTCGCCCCCCTCTCGGCGGACGCGGCGCTCGCGATTAAGGTTCAAGTCGTGAACGAGAACGGCACCGCGGTGAGCGCGCCCACCATTCGTTTGTACGCCAACGGGGTGCGTCAAGCCGAAAAAATCCCGGTCGACGGCCTCACGTCCTTCGACCAACCGGCCGGCTCCAGCCTCCTACTTACCGCGTACAAGGAAGGTTACTTGCCCGCCAAGATGCGCTTGCCGGCGAACGAAGCGAAAGGGTTCCACACCCTCATCCTCAAAACCAACGACGGCACCAACGCGGGCACCGTGAACGTCCTCGTCAAGGACTCCAAAGGGGCGGGCGTGAGCGGCGCGTCCGTGAGCCTAAGCGACGACACGGGAGACCCGTACGGGTTCGGCGAAAAAACCACGGGCGCAGACGGCGCCGCCCTCTTTCTTGATGTTCCCCTTAAAACCGTGAAAGCGACCGCATCCCTCGGCGCGCGAACGCAAACCGGCAGCACCAGCGTCACGCTCGCCGGCACGCCCGACAAGAACGGCTCCACGCTCCTCACCCTCACCTTCCCGGCCGCGAAAGGCAAAGTCTCTTTCAGCGTCCGTGACGCGTACTCGAACACCACCCTGCCCGGCGTGAAAGTGAACGCCTCAACCGACGCCGGCAGCGCGTCGTGCACCACGAACCGCAAGGGCGCGTGCAGCATCCAAGTCGAGGAAGGCGCCGGCACCGCGGAATTCACGCTCACCAACTACGACACCGCGCAAGCGAGCTTTACCAGCGACGCGAACGCGCCCGACATCGTGAACGCGACCCTCACCCCCAGCGGCGTGGAAGCGAACGCGAAACTCCAATTCATCGGCATCTACGACGACCAAGGCCGGCGCGTGAGCACACTCGCCCCCGTCACGCGCTACACGGCGCGCTACGTCATCCGCAACCCCGGCGTTGACTTCACGCAAGCGCACGCACACATCCGCATCGGCGAACTCGCCGCGAGCGGGGACGAGGCCGCCGAAATCGTGGATTTTGAGGCGCCCGGCGCCGTGATTACGTCAGGCACGGATTACGGGGCCGCGCAAAATAACCCGCCCCAACCCGCACTCTCCCCCACCAAGCAACCCACGCGCATATCCACGCCGCTCCCCACGCTCACCCCGTCGCCGAGCCAGTCCCTCGCGTCGCGTCAACTTTCCTTCGCGACTCAAACCCCGACTCCCGTCCCTACTCGGATTCCGACTCTCGCTCCCACGCCTACCCCAACGCTCGCGCCCAAAGCTTCCGCGACGCCGACGGGTTATAAGTGGGTGGATTTCGCGTTCAATAACTTCAAGGGCTCGCGCGAACTCAGCGTGTCTTTCAAAACCAAAGCGGTCAGCACGGGCACCGTCACGCTCTACCACCGCTCGTCGTTCAACACGACGCTCGGCGTGCTGCGCGACCCCGCGGACGCGAACGCCGGTATTAGTTATAACGAGCTCCTCGCCGCCGTGACGCGCACCACGCAGCGCGACATCTCGTTCCAAGGCGAATGCGTGGACAACGTGTGCGTCACGTACTGGCTCGAGGACGCGTCAGGCACGCGCTCACAGACCGACTTCGAAACAGCCCTTGGCTCCACCTTCCAACTCAAATTCAACGCGCTCCTGCAGGGAAACGCGAAAGCCTCCGTCACGACCTCCGACCCCGCTTTGGAGCTGCAAGGTGCGAGTGTGAGCGGGGAAGAACAAAAAGCCAGCCAAGACCTACACGCGGACGCCAATGGGCGCGCCACGGGCGCATTCACGTTCAGTGCGCTCGGCCTCACGAAAGCCGCCCCCATCGACGTACAATTCACGGGCAACCAAGGCGAAACCGTCGAGAAAACACTTTACGTTCGCGTCACGGGCAACCCCACGTTGCGCGTTGACGTGCAACCCACCTCAATTCCCGCGCTCAAAGACAGCACGGTACGCTTCGACGTCACGGACTCCATCACTGGCCGGCCAGTGGATAATGCACGCATCTTGATTGGCAGCGACACTGACGCGGCGAACGGCAAAACACAGCAAATCGTGAACGTGGACGCGCAAGGCGCCGCCGGCAACCCCCGCTCCATTGACGCCGGCGTGTACAAGGCAGCTCTCTCGCCGGAGCGCGCCGGCACCCTCACGTGGAGCGTGGAAGCGGGCGGGTACCCACGCAAGAGCGGCACCCTCGATGTTACGGCGGACGAGTTGGTGAGCGTGGAGCCAAACGCCCTCACCCTCTCCACGGAAGACAAGAACGCGGGGAGCGCCACTTTTACCGTCACCAACTTGCTGCAAAACGACGTGCAAGTCTCCGCGAACGCGATCGCGGACCAAAACCCGCAGTACTCCACCCTCTTACTCAACCCGACCAGCGCGCGCCTACACGGCGGCGGGAGCGCCACTTTCACGCTTAACCTCAAACTCCGCGACGACTTGCTCGCCTTCGCCCAGCGCGGCGGCGCTTTGAACGAGCAACTCACCGGTCGCGTACACGTCACGGCGCGCCTGGCGACCGTGACGGATGAGCGCGGCATCCCCTTCCAAGCCAAGGCGCGTTTCGCGCAGCAAAGCCTCACCGACTTATGGGGGGTTTCCACGGATTCACTTTCCTTCGAACTCAACCCGCCAACGAAGCAGCGCCTCAGCCAAAAAGTCACGGTCACCAACAAAGCATCAGTGCCCTTGCTCATCAACCAGCAAGCCAGCCCGGCGAGCGTGCGCGTCACGCCCCTCTCGGCCGTCATCGACCCCGGCGAGAGCGCTGACTTCACCGTCACGGCGAGCGTCGCGGGCGCCTTCAATTCGGATGGGTGCTATTTTGAGGGCAGCAAAGACCAAGGCAACGTCGACTTCTTCGCGTCCTTCGACACGATTCGCAGCGGCAAAAGCATCAAACTCGACGTTAGCTCCACGCCGGGCGGCAACTGTGCGCCAACGGATGGTCTTCGCATCGTGTTCCCCACCGACCTCGTCCTCTCACTGCCGGACGGTTTTCGAAGCAAAACCAATGATGACGGCAGCCTCGCCGTCGAACTCCCCACCGCGCCAGGCGCAACGGGCGGCGGGTTGCGCATGCTTTTCGAGTTCTCCAAGCTTTACGGTAACGAGCTCTCCGTCCCGACGGGCGCCACCCTTACGTTGCCGCGTCAGCTCGTCGTCTTCAAGGACTTGCAAGGCTACCAAGCGCAAGTGAGTTTTCCCGTCGCGGTGCGCGCCGCTCTGCCCGTCAACCTTAAAACCGCTTCTGGCGCGAACACGCAAACCGACTTCCCCCCCTACGCGGCGCAACCCGTCCCCGTCAAGTACGAGACTTATAAACTCATCTTCCCCGTCGGCTCGCGTTTAGTTAGTGCCCCTACGCCAGGTCAGTACTTGTTCCAAGGCCTTTCCCCCGCGCAAACCCAACAAGCATACTTTAACAACGGCGTCATGCGCCTTCGCCAACCGCAAAACTACGTGCAAGTCTATCCGTACTCCCCCATTGAAATCCAACCCTTAAGTCAAGACGAACTCCAAAACATTGATGACAAAGTACTGCTCCGCCAATTCCCGGGTTTTGGTGTCGACGCGGTTTTCGAAATTCCGAACCCCCACCTGTACGGCGCGGACAACTCGGTTTACCTCGAAAAATGCGCCCAGATTAAAGTCACCGACTCGCGCGGCCGGCCCCTCGCCGTCCTCCCCGGCGCGCTGCGCATCCACTTCAACGGCGCCGTGCAACTCCCCACCCAAGCCCCCGGCCAAGCTAAGCCCCCGAACCCGTTGCGCGTGCTCGTCCCCGCCGGCACCCCGTACGACCTCGCTTTGTGCCGCGACGCGGGCGGCAAACTCTCCAACTTCCAAGCCTGCTTTAGTCAACCCGCCGAATTCTTCTTCGACACGACCGCGGACGTGAGCGAGTCGAGCGGCGTCGCGGAATTTCCCGAGTGTACGCAACTCCAAATCAA
Organism: Microcaldota archaeon; assembly: GCA_037444945.1. Lineage (GTDB taxonomy): Archaea > Micrarchaeota > Micrarchaeia > Norongarragalinales > JBBILJ01 > JBBILJ01. The sequence goes on from JBBILJ010000023.1 coordinate 4,985, forward strand.
GGTGGGGCAGAGCGCGCGCGGTCTTGCCGGCACCTCTTCGCTGGTGAGTCAACTCTCCGATTTTCCCTTAGGCGTGCAAAGTATTCAGTTCCCGCGCGCCGTCACACAGTTCCTCAAGGAAACCGATAGCCGCACCGGCAACGAATTCACCGCCGTCGCCTCCGTCGCGGGCACCAACGCCAAACCCGCCTGCGTCGAGTTCACGCCGTGCGCCGATTTTGCGGACGGCGCGCTGGGCAGCGGCGGTCCCGTCATTACGGGAATCAATTACTTCAAACTCACCACCGCCAGCGGCGACCCCCTCCAAACCACCACCCTCACCACCGCGAGCGCGGCGCCCGCCGCCCCCGCTCCCGCCATTTCGTTTGACGCCGCGTCCGCGCCCACCCTTGTGTCCAGCGAGTTGAACTTCGCTGACTCCACGGCCACCCTCGCCGCCACGACGCCGAGCGGCGTCACGCTCTTCCCCCTCGACGACTCCCACCTCGTCCAAGCCGGCAAAGACATCACGCGCGACGCGTACGCATCCAACAAAGGGTTCGTCGTCGAGTTGCGCGGCGACAAAACACAAGCCAATCTGGTCCTCTACTTCCACAACGACGCGCCTTACAAACTCGACAACGCCGGGCTCGCCACGACCGACGCTACCCTGCGCGACACCCAAGGGGGCGGGCAAGCGCGCGCCGCCGACCTCTTCTCCGCCTCTCCCAGCGTGACGCGCTGGGCGCAAACCGAAAAGGAAATTCAGCGCCAACCCCTCGACGAATTCGTGAAGAGCAAGAAACCCATCCCGTACAACGTCCGCCTCCTCGCACCCGCTGTGGATGTGGGCGCGGACGGTTGCATCAAGCACGACACGACGTACAAGCTCGAACTCGTCTTTACGGCGAGCGCCTCGAGCGGCACGCCCGTCGCGCCCGTCAAAGTTCCGGTCACGATTCATGTGTTGCCCGGAGAGCACAGCGAGTGCCGCGTGGCTGACGCCCTCAAAAAGTATCCGCCCCTCGTCGGCGCGCAAGGCGCCACGGCGCCCACCAAGACTCTGGTGTTCAAAGAAATCGGTCACACCCTTCCCGTGTGGCTCGCCGCCAACTCGCTCGAAGATTGGACGGTCACAACCACGGGCTTGGAAGGAAAAATGACGTGCACCGCCACCGTTTACAACCCCGACGGCTCGGCGCTTTCCACCGGCACCCTCGGCACCACGCCGTTAATCATTCCGGCGGGGCACGCCGCCCTCGCTCAATGCACATCCACCGCGTACACGAGCACGGTCGAAACCTGGACGGTTCACTGGCTCGGCTCGAAAGGCACCCAACTCCCACAATCCTGGAGCGTGCGCGTTTACTCCGCGCCCGACTCCATGAAAGTCTTCTACCAAAAAGCCGGCTCGCCGTGGGGAACGGTCGCCAAAGCTGGGAGCGTGACGGCTGAAACGTGCAACTCTCAATTCCAGTTCTGCTCGTACGACCAACTCACGCAAGCCCTCCAAGCCAACGAGCAAGCCCTTTACGCGCAATTCATCGACCCACTCGACAAAGCCGATGATAAAACCTGGGCGCAAACCCAAACCGCGTTCTGCAACGACTATAAAACTACTGGTCAGCAATACGACGCACGCGCGGTTTACGTCTTCCAAAAAACCGCGTCGTTTAGCAACCAAGCCGCCGACCCCTCAACCTATTACTTCCTAGACCTTCAGAACCGTCTCTTCCCTGAATTTGACGCCCAACTCTTCAGCGATAAAACCAAGTGGACGAAGGGCTCTCCCTACGTCGTCCTCAAAGAATCCAGCGTCGACGCGAGCACGTGCGGCATCTACCAACTCACCACCCGCGTCGCCAGCCTCTGCAACCCCGCCACCACCAAACAACTCTGGCGCGAAAACGTCGCCTTCGAGCACACCCTCACCAAACTCGCCGGCTGCGCCCCAACCTTGGCCAACGCGCCGCTTTATCTCGAACGCTACGACGGCACCACGTCCGACACGCAAACCAAACTAACCGCCCCCGAGTACGCCGTCGGCGCCCAACCCGCCGGCTTCGTCGACTTCTTCAAGCACCCTCGCCAATCTGTTGTTGACGCCTTTAACCTCAACTTCGAGAAAAGCGTCATCCCCTTAGGCGCGTACGCGAACAACCTCGATCCGCACGACCAGCAAACCGCCCAAGCCCTCTACGCCTCTCTCTATGGCGTCCCCCTCGCCAACGCGCCCCCCGTCAGCCACACGGTAGCGCGCTACTATGACGCCGCATTCTGCACGAGCGAAGGCCTCAAAAACATTGGCACCGTTTCTGGCGTGCTTTTAGGCGGAACCCTCGTCAGCCTCCTCCTCGCCCTCCCCAGCGGCGGCACCTCCCTCACCATCGGCGGCTACTTTGCCGCGGTCGGCACCAACCTCGGCACCGCCGGCTTGTTCTGCGGCGCCCAAGCCACTGGCACCGCCGTCGGCAGTCAAAACGCGGACCGCGCCGTTTGCCTCACCACCAACAACTGCCTGCAAACCATTGTTGAAACCGCAGCCATACCTGGTGCAGGCCCACTCAAAGCACTCCTCAAAGGCTCTACACTGCTCTTCACGGGCGGTCTGCTTCTCGCCTCCGGCATCGGCTCCGCGTACACGAGCACGAACGATGCCCCCCACCCCTCCTCCCCGTGGCGCGACATGCAGTTCAAGCGCTCGCAACTCGCGCAATCCAGTCAAGCCCTCATCGCGGGCGCACCCGCCCTCGGCTACACGGGCGGCGCCGCCTACTCGAGCCTGCGCACGCGTACCGAACTCGCCAGCTTCAAACAAGCCGCCCGTGACTTGTCATTCTTCGACGGTTACTCAGACGCCCAGCTTAGCGCCTTTGCCGGTAAAGTTGAAAACGTGCTCGCCGACAACCCGTCAATCCCGCTCACTGACGCCATTCAAACCGCCTCGCTCACCGAAGGCGGCGGTGGTATCGCGCTCACCTCTGCCGACGCCGAACTCATCGCCAACCAAATCAAAGACGTCATCCAACCGCGCTCCGTGGGTGTTTCGACCATCCGGGCGACGGCCAGCTCTCTCGGTCGCACGCTCGGTCTCGCTGCGCTCTACGCGAAGCTCTTTCATGTGGACGTGACGCCCGTCGAGTTGTTCTTCGACACGTACTCGCCGTCTTACGTGGCCGCGTTCCACGGCGAAGGCAGTGACTTGACGGCGACGCGCATCTGCGAGTTCGGTGACAAGGACTGCACACGCGTCGAGCCACTGGCTGGCAAGTGCGCGTCCACCTCGGGCGTGTGTTTGGGCGTGTACAGCAAGACGACGCTCCTCAAGCAGTCAAATAACGCGGTCACGACGCACACCCTCGTTGCGAGCACAGCCGAGCGCGTCTCGCAAGCGGAAAGCAAAAAGTTCTTTGACTCGTTGTTCTCGCCCGCCTCTGCGCCCATGATGCTGAGCGGCAATGCGCCCGCGAGCGTGATGACGTTCAACGCTCCAAGTGGTTCAACATGAAGTTCTCAACTCTCCTCATCCTCCTCGCTATCCTCGGCGCCCTTGCCTATTTCCTCCAACCCGTCCTCTTTCCCAACCAGGCCGCTCCCTTCTCCTTGCAGTCCGTGCCCGCTTCGCGCGCCGCCGCGTTTTCGGCGAGTTATGCGGGCGATTTTCTCTCTTACGCGGACCCGACGCTGGGTTACTCGGTCGCGTATCCGCTTGGTTATGTGGCGACGGATTACCCGAACGTGAGCTCCGTGCTGTTCAGCGTGATTCGAGCGCAGGGTCCCTCTGAGCACATTCTCGTGCAAGCCGCCCCCGACCTCGCCCTCGCCGATTTCCAGAGCGATGCGAAAGGCGCGTACGCGAATGGGCATAACGAAACCGCTTCAACCACCGTTTCTGGCGTGCCCGTCACCATCTACTCGGGCGTCGTCCGCAATGATTTGACGGCGTCGGATGAATTCCTCATCAACGCCTACTACGCGTGCCCAGCTCAGGGTTACAACGCGGTGCTTTCCGCCGTGGTTCCGGAGGATTTGGCGTTGGATTCGGAGGCGGTGAACTACATGATTCACTCGTTCCGTTGCAGCTCCGCGTAATTCTTGTCGAGTTGATTTGTGGAATGAATTTGTTCGTCAAGGTTCACGAGCGCCTCGTCGGCAACACGGCGAGCGTCGTCGTCGCGTTGTGCGACGAAAACCTACTCGGTCAAACGTTCACGCAGGGCGAGGCGTGCTTGGACCTCAAAAAATATGCGGCGTTCTACCAGGGCGACGCCGTGACGATCGAGCAGGCTGAGCGAGTGTTGCTCGAATACTCACACCCCGCGCCGGGACGCGGCGCGGCGAACATCAACGCGGTCGGCGAGGCTGCCGTCGCCGTCACTCAAAAAACGTTGCGCTTGCAGAAAAGTGGCGCCAAGCGCATCGCGAAAATCCCGCACCTGCAAGTCTACCGCGTCTAGGCGCCTTAAATCGGCCGTTTACGCGTCTTTGAATTTGCGGAACCCGGCCTTGAAAAACTTTATAAACAAACCTGCTTTGTTTACTTCCAGTAATTCTTTGCTGATCTCGCGCGTTTTTTGGCGCGGGACGAAAACTACTGGCGCTGGTGTTCAACCCGCCGGCCGGGGTTTTCGGCGATAAGTGTGTGGTTTTAGCGCCCGGGTTTTGTTGCGCGTTACGCTCGAGTGAGCGTTGGCGTGCGGTAGGCCCGGCTGGTGAATCCCGAAAAGTGCAAGAGAAAAACGCGTGGACGCTGTTTTCCGCGCCGCCTTGGGTGGACTCGATTCCCGGCGACCCTGACGACTTGGGTGTCTGGGACGAACCGAGCGACATCCCCATCGACGGCTGAAAACAACGCCCCGACCCCCCTAAAAAATAAGAGTTCCGCCTCTTTTTGAGAGCCCTTCGCTCCCACTCCTACTTGACGTTATGCCTTTACGTTGAACGCTAAGCGGTAGAGGAGGGTGCGCTCGCCGCGCACGAACGCCAGACGGTGCCCGCACGCGGGGTTGACGCGCGCGCGCCACACGCCACTACCCGCGTACGTCATGGGGACTTCGTTAAGGTAGGCGCGTTCCCCGAATGCTTCCACGAACACGCCGCCGTTCACCGCTCGCAGCGCCGCCACGCAATGGATGGAAGGCTCGCGCGCGAGGCGCGCGCCCAGTGGTGTGCGCTCTAAAAACAAGCGCTCCTCGCTTCCCAGCACGCGGCTCACGCACGGCTGGCGCCGCACATTTTCGCCGACTTGGGAGTAAGGCGTGAGCGTAACGCGGACAGCGTAGTCGCCGGCGGGTGCGGCCATGTTACTCTTTCTCGACAGTGGGTAATTAGCCTACTTCAGCCAGGCATTTAAACCGCTCTGAGCGCTTCCCGCTGGTTGCTTGAAGGCGCGCTCGAGTGCGGCGTCCACCCGCTCGAGCGTAAAGTCGTGTTCGTCGTGCATGAACGCGCGCAGCGCGTCGCGCTCGGGTTGCTTGAATTCAATTTCTTTTTTCGTGACGGGTTTGCTGGGCGGGTGCGTGAAGAGTTCGAGGACGGGGGCGTAATCCATTTCGACGTGAAGGCTTTCGAGCACGTTGTCGAAGGAGTCGAATTTTTGGGCGAGTTTGAGGCCTTTTTTGGCGCCGATGCCGCGTACGCCCGTGTTAAAGTCCGTGCCGCACAGCAAGCCGATCCAGATGAGTTTTTCGCGCGTTAGACCGAGTTTTTTTAGGTCCGCGTCTAAGTCGATGCGTTCGGGCGAGACGTCTACGAATAAGTTGCGTCCGGGTAGTTTGCGTTTTCCCGCGATCGTGAGGTTGCGAATCAAAATCGGGGCGCCGAAGAGTAATGCATCGAAGTCTTGCGAGGCGACCGCCTCTACCACGCCTTGAGCCGCCATGGTGGCGCATTGGGCTTCGCCTTCGCTTGGCGCTTGAATCCACGGCACCCCCATCAATTTGAGGAGTTGCTTGGACTCGTTAATCATTTCGCCAGTGAGTTTGGCGGTGCGCTGCGCGTACTTATTCATCTCTTCCTCATTGCCGGCCGCTTTGGCTTTTTCGAAGAGTTCGAGCGCTTCGTGCTTGCGCTCCAACCGCTCCTCAATCGTTTTGTGCTTGAGAACTGACGGCTCGCCGTCGAAAACGAACACGGGCCGCAAACCCTTTTCCAACAAGTTGCTCGTGCGGTAAAACAAGCCGGAGAGGTGCGACGTCACGCGCCCCTTGCCATCCATCAACGGCGTCCCGTCGCGTTGCCGAATAATCGTGAGGAATTGGTAAAGCGTGTTGAACGCGTCCACTGCGAGACTCTTCGGCACCGCGTCGAAACTCACGCTTCGCCGCTCAAAAATCCCGCCAATATCCACGCCCATTTTTCTTCAGCCCTCTCGCTCAATTTTTCCCCGTTTTTTTCCGTGCGCCGTTCTCTCTGCCGCATCCGCGACGCTCACGTTCACGCCGCGCTCTTCGAGGCGACGCGCCCACACTCGCGGCACGTTCCCGCTTTTGAGGAGGAAACGCTTCCCATTCAGCCACACGGCCGGCCCGCGCATGGCGTCGTCGTTCACGAGCACGACGTTCCCGCGGTGGAGTGCCTTCATTTCGATGGGTTGCTCGCCCAGCCCCGAGCTCGGCGCGACGACGACGTCGTTGAACGAGGAGTCTTGCAGCAAGTCTCGGCACACGCGGAGCTCGACGTTCTTGTCCGTGCCGCGAATCGGCACGGCGGGGAATCGTTCGCGGTGCGCTCGCCGCTCCCACCAGTCCAGCAATATTTTTTCTTCTCCTTCATCCAACCCGCTTTCGCGCGCGACAAAGTGCCCGTCCCCGTGCGCGAGTTCCTTCTTCGCGTACGCGCGGTACGCGTCCTTCGAGACGAGGTAGCCCGAGTTCGACACGGAGTGAGGCATTCGTTCGGGAACGGCGAAGGCGAGGTGCGCATTCGGATGACCCGCCAACGCGCGCTGAACGAGTCGGATGCCTTCTTTGGTTTTCGGTCGGCGGAAGGCCCGTGTGCCGATCGCGTCTTCGCTGAGCACGAACACGTGGGGCTCACGAGACGCTTCGCGCAAAAGGTTTTCGAGGCGCTCAGCGACTTCCTCAAACGAACGGAAACGGCCTTTGACGGCGACAAGGTGTAGCATGCGTGTTTCAACTGCAGTGTTGAGCAAAACTCACGATTAAAATACTCGCGCATCCTCTACTGTTCGCTTCTCTTTGCGTTTTCAAGCCTTTTTAGCGTGATTGCCCCGGATGTTAAAGGAAGAGTGCGCGATTTGCGGCCGACCCGCTGACTTCGAGGCCTTCGTGGAAGGCGCGAAAGTGTGGGTGTGCGAGCGCGACGCGCGCTACGGCCGAGTCATGCGCCCCCCGCAGCAAGCGACCGGTTCGGGTTCCGTCGCCCTCGGCGGCCGCGGCGAGCACCGACCCCCCAGCGTGGACCTCGTCCCCGACTACGCCGCGCGAATCACGAAGGCGCGCCAAAGCCTTGAACTCTCTCGCGAAGAACTCGCCAAAACCTTGTTCATTCGCGAGAACGAGCTCGCGCACGCCGAGGAAGGCAAAATTAGACCGGATGAAGTGATGGCTCGCAAACTCAAGCGCTTCCTCAAAATCCAGCTCGTCGAAACCGACGGCGGCGCTCCCACCGACGAGAAAAACGCGCCCCCCCGCGACGGCGCGGGCAAACCGCCGCGTTCGGGGAACGGTTTCGGCGCCGTCACGCTGGGCGACATGGTTGAAATCAAGCGACGCAAGTAAAGCGGGTTCCTCCTCCGTTCGCCTTCCCCGGGTTTTTGGGTTTACCAACGATGAAGCCGCCCACCCCCAACAAGCTCTACGCCCTCCTCGTGGCCGCAGTCGGCATCGCGGTTTTCGCGGACCAAGT
>JBBILJ010000024.1:0-12600 GCA_037444945.1 Microcaldota archaeon
GCGCCAGCCTCGCCGCCATGTGGTTCTTCCTCGCTCGACCCCGCCACTTGCTCCTCATCCTTCTGCTCGCCATCGTGCTCTACATCCTCTTCGGCATCTTCGCCGTCCCCGGCTTCTTGCTTGGCTTCGCGCTCCGCGTACTGAGCGCGCCGGGAAAACGCGGCGTGTAAGGGTTAAAAGCGCGGCTTCTCTTGAAAAAAACATGAAATCGCCGGCCTCGCACCGCGGCTTAGGGTTTGCCGAGTGGGGCGTCGGCTTGCTCTTGCTCGTCGTCGCCGCCTATCTCCTCTACCCCCTGGTGGCGAACGCGATTGGCGTACCCGCGAACCAAACGACGCCGTCAAACGGGTCCCCGTCAACTCCCGGATTCTTTCTAACGGAAACTCCTCTGGCGAGCGAAACCGAGACGCCTTCCCCTACCCTCGCCCCCTCCACATCGCCCTCGCCGACGCTGATTACGCCCGTGCTCCCGACCTTCGTCCCCCCGACGCCATCTTACGGGTGTAGTTACGAGAACCCGTCGTGCCCGCAAGGGTACTACTGTGCTTCGAACTTGTGCTACGTCGTGACGCCGCGCCCCGACACGCTCGCGAACGCCTCCGCCACGCCAACGCTCTACGGGTGCGCGTACACTTACCCGCCGTGCCCTTCGAATTACTACTGTGTCGGAAACGGGTGCGCCTACGCGACGCCCACGCCGGCCCCCACGCCGCCCGCCTCCCCGACGCCGACCCCTGTGTCGACGCCGCCCGCCCCCGCCGGCGCCGTGTATGACGGACCGAACGCGTTGTACTACCGCTCGTTCTTCGGTTACGACTCCACGCAAGGCAACTTTACTATCACGCTGCGCTGGGGCGGCTTCTACACTCAAAAAACGGGCGCGGACTGGACGCAGAACACGACAAGCCTGCGCTTCGATGTGCGCGTCGCGAACAATTGGGCCGAAAACCTCACGCCGCCCGCCCTGAACGTCACGCTCCGCATCCAAAACCCGGATTATCCCGCCCACTCGACGGCGCCCTACGTGTCTTGGAATGCGTCCACGAAAACCGAGGCGACGGCGGCGCTCGGCCCCATCGGTTCACCGTGGGGTTACGCGGATAATATTTACTATTTCGCCACCTACCCGGCTGGCTCGTTTGAACTCGTCTTGCAAAGCGGCGCGGACGCGGCGAATGCAAACCGCCCCTACACGACCTCTTACCTTCTCAACCTTGAGCCGCCCGTGCCCCCTCTCGCTTCCCCTACCGCCCTCACGACGCCGTCCCCAACGCCGACGCCGAGCGGGAACCGCAAACCCTACCCGTACGGGTAACGCCGTTTCCCTCACTCGTTTTTATGTCTAGATCGTCCTCATTGTGCTTAGTGCTCACGTCATGACGCTCCCTATTCTGTCGTACTCGAAGATTCGCGCGTACGAGAACTGCCCCGCACACTACTACCTTGAGCACGTGGCGCGCGTGAGCGTCACGATTCCCGCCACGTGGACGTTCGGGAAAAACGTGCACGCCGCCATCGAAAGCCTCGCGCGACCCGGCTTTTTGGAGGCCACACCCTCGGACGCCCTTGATGCGCTTGAACACAATTGGAGTTCGCAAGGCTTTGAGTCCGACGAAGAGGAACGCGCCTTCAAAGCCCGCGGCGCCCAACTCTTACAGCAATTTTTAGAATTCGAGCGCGAAAGCGGGGAACGCCTCGTTTTTAGCGAAAAACCTTTTTCCATCACTCTCGAAGGCGTCACCCTCAAAGGTCGCATGGACGCCGTTTTTGAAAACAACGGCGCGTGGGAAGTCGTCGACTTCAAAACCGGCCCAGTCCCCGCCGACGCGGCACTCGTGCGCGGCGACTTGCAGCTCCGCCTCTACTCGCTCGCCGTCCAGACCCTGTACTACAAAAAACCGCGCGCCAGCCTCCACTACTTAAGCGAAGGCGTGCGCCTCTCGTTTGATTACTCACCCGATGAATTCACTCACGCCAAAGACAGAGTTAAGAAGGCCGCCCTCGAAATCGCTGCCGAACGCTTTGACCCCGCGCCCGGCGAACACTGCCGCTTCTGCCCGGTGCGCGAACACTGCGAGGCGAACCTATCCGATGACTGAAATCAAGCCCGGAACCACGCGCATCAACGCCCTCACCCAATTTTTGCGTACCGTCCACTGCAGCCAGTGCGGCGCCTCCGCCGACGAAGGCCTCAAACTCGTCGAAAGCCGAGTCGAAAAAGACAAAGCACGCTTCACCCTCAAATGCTTTAATCTCGTCGAAAAGAAGGGAGTATTGGGTGGGGCAAGCACGCGCGCCCCCTGCGGCAAAACGACTCTTATTGAACTACCCCTTGACTGGGGCGCCAGCGCTTAACGCGGTGCAACTCAAAATGAACGAGGACGGCGAACCTTTTGCCGCGACACAAACCACCGCAAGCGACGAAAGCGAAGACGTGCATCTGTGCGCGGAAGATGCCGCCCACCTCGCGCCCGACTCATTCTTAGCGCGCTCGCTGGGCATCAACCTCAACTACTGGCTCTTCCCCGGCTTAATCCTCCACGAACTCTCGCACTACCTCGCCTGCATCCTCGCAGGCGTGCGCGTGCACGAAGTCAAGTTGTGGGGCCCCGACGGCGCGCACGTCGTGCACGACCGACCCCGCACCCTCACCGCGCTGCTGGTGAGCGTGGCGCCCGCTATTGTGGGCGGCCTCGTCGCTTTTTTCTTTCTCCACCTCGCCGACTCCCTCCCGCTCTCCCCTGAATCCATCGTTTATTACTGGTTCGGCATTAGCGCCGCCTTCTACGCGTTCCCCTCCGCCCACGACTTGCGCTCCTCCGCCTCCGCCCTCCAACGCTACGCCGCCCGACCCCGCAAAGGAATCGACGCCGTGCTGGCGGGCATCCTCTACGTGCCGCTCTGGCTCGCGCAACTCGCGTTCGAAATCCATTACGCCGTCTTTGGCTCCGGCATTCTTCAACGCGTCGCGTACGCCGCCGTCCTCCTCTACCTCGCGCACAGCGCTCTCTAAAACTAGTTCATGGTTAACGCGATGGCTTTTTTTGAGAAAGTTTACGCGCAACTCCGCCGCGTCCCCCGAGGCCGCGTCACCACCTACGCCGACCTCGCAGCAGCGGCAGGCTCGCCGAAAGCCGTCCGCGCCGTCGGTTCAGCCATGAAGCACAACCCCAACGCGCCGAGAGTCCCGTACCACCGCGTCGTTCTCTCCGACGGGCGCACCGGTAATTACAGCGGCACGGGCGGCGTGAAAGGAAAAACCCGCTTACTCAAAAAAGAAGGCGTACGCGTAAAGAACAGACGCGTCACTGACTTTGCGACTCGACGCTTTCGCTTCTAGTTTTTTTTAGAGTCGTCCGGCGTTGCGCTCCAACCACGCGTCAATCTCGTTGTAGTGCGGAAACTTTCGCTCGTCGAGCTTAAACGCGCGCGGGTGCACGCTGCGGCGCTTGCTGCTCCCCCGCTCGTAGAGCACATCGTGCTTTTGGTGCAGCAACTCGTGGTAAACCAAGTACTTCACGACGTCGCGCGGCGCACGCGCCGAATCAAAAATCTTTGAAATCGCGATATTCTCAAACGCCGAATCATGAAAACCCAAGCGACGCCGACTCCCTCCAACCCAGCGAATCGAGGGCACCTTCATGCCCGCAAACACGGGCGCGAACTCGTTAAGCACCTCATCCCGTAGCGCCTCCAAATCGTAAAACTCGCCTTTTCCATCCGTCGTCGGTTGGCGGCCGTGCTGGCGACGCAACTCATCGCTCAACGACGCCGTGCTGCGACGCGCCGAGAAGTCTTCATACGCTTGAACAAACGGAAGAGCCGCGTCAGGCAGCCGGCGGCGGCGCAGCACGCGCGCAAACAAACTCACCGCCAAACCCGTGAGCACCGCGTTATCCGCCGCCTTGTAGCCCTCACTCGCATACAAGTACAACGTTCCTTCATTGCCTTTGAATTCCGCGGTCGCCCGCATCCCCGCGTACGGCTTAAAGCGCGCCTTCACCACGTACGTCGCCCCCAACAACGCGACGGCATTAAACGCGGCCAACTCAATATCCGCTTGAACAACACGCGACGCGGGGGCATCGGGTTTGAATTCACTGGGCGGGATGTTTTCCATGCGTGTACCGCGTTTTTTTTACAAACCAACCCTTAAAATCCCTCTCCCGCCCAATTCCCCTAAACCTCCCTCCACTTATCGTGAGCCTTCATGCCCCGCAAACTCCTCATCACTGCCGCTTTGCCGTACGCGAACGGCCGCCTCCACTTGGGTCACTTGCGGAGCACGTATCTGCCCGCGGACGTGTTCGCCAAGTACGCCAAACTCGCGGGTCACGACGCCGTCTTCGTGTGCGCGACCGACGAGCACGGCTCCCCCATCGAGCTTAAAGCGCTCAAGGAAGGCAAGTCACCGGAAGAATTCGTCGCGGTGTACCGAAAAAAAATCCTCGTCGACTTAACGGCCGCGGGAATCGTTTTCGACAATTTTTACCAAACGCACTGCCCCGAAGGCCGCGAGTTATCGACTGACTTCTACCAGAAAGCGGTGGAAGGCGGTTACATTTTCGAAAAGAAAGTCGTTCAATACTTCTGCCCCAAAGACGGCCGCTTTCTGCCCGACCGGTACCTGAAGGGAACGTGTCCGTACTGTGGCACGACGGATCAATACAGCGACAACTGCGAGTCCTGCGGCCGCGTTTACTCCCCCGACGCCCTCAAAGAACCCAAGTGCGCCTTATGCGGCACCGCGCCAGTTCAAAAGGAAGCCTCCCACGCTTTCTTCAAACTCTCCGCGTTCGCCCCGTTCTTTCAGGAGTGGTTTGCTCAAAACCAAAAACTGCCGCAAGACGTCGTGCACTACTTGCAGAACTGGCTCAAAGAGGGCTTGCAGGACTGGGACATCACGCGCGACGGGCCATACTTCGGGTTCGAGATGCCCGGCCGCGAGAACCAGTATTTCTACGTGTGGTTCGACGCCCCCATCGGTTACGTCTCCAGCACGAAGAACTGGGCGGACCGCAACGGCAAGAGCTGGGCGGCGTACTGGAAGAACGAAAAATGCGAGCTCATTCACTTCATCGGCAAAGACATCATTTACCACCACTTCCTTTTTTGGCCCGCCATGCTCAAAAGCGCTGGCTATCAGTTGCCGAGCCGCATTCCCGTGCGGGGTTACCTCAACTTGGGCGGCGAAAAAATGAGTAAAAGCCGCGGCGTCTACCTCTACCTCGACGAGTTTTTAGAAAAATACCCCGCCGACTACCTCCGCTACTACTTAACGGCCGTGACGCCGAACACCAACACGGACGCGAACTTTACGCTCGACGAATTCGCCGCCAAAGTCAACGGAGAACTCATCGACTCCTACGGCAACTTCACGCACCGCGTCCTCACCTTCGTCCAAACCAAATTCGAAGGCAAAGTCCCCGAACCCACCGGTTACAGCGACGCGGACCGCGCCTTCGCGCAGCGCCTTGAACAAATCGCCGCCGAGACGGCCGCCGACTTAGAAGAGTGCGAACTCAAAGGCGGCTTAGAGAAAATCATGGCGTTCGCGGGTGAATGCAACAAATACTTCAACGACCGCGCCCCCTGGAAGATGATGAAGGACGGAGACGCGAACGCTCGCACCGTCATTTACCTCAGCGCCAAAGCGATTTACGCAATCGCCTCCCTCCTCTCACCCTTCCTCACGAGCAGCCCCGCCGTCTTCGACCTCCTCGGCTCACCCGCCCCCAAAAAATGGGGAGACTGGTCGGCCTTTAAGCCCGGCGCCCAACTCAAAGCCCCCCGAATTTTGTACGAAAAAATCGAGTTACCCACCATCACGCCCACCACTCCAAAAGAGAAGAGCTAAAAAGCCTCATTTCTGTTAAAGCAAGTGAGGCATAGCGTTCTCACTCGGCGTCACCATCGACGTCCTCGGCTTAGTCGCCATCGTGACCGCGCTAATATTCGTGGCTCGCCGCCACCTGCACGCCGGCACCACGCGCGCGTACGCCCTCGTCGCCTTCTTCTTTTTCGTTTACGCGGCCAGCGAATTCTTCATGTACACGGCGCCGAACCCAGACGCCGCCGCGTCCTTCGTGGCGTGGTTGTTAGTGGGCGCGGCCGCTCTGCCCTTCGGCCTGCTCGTTTTCTTACGCGCACTGCAAGGAAAATCATGGCTATCCGGCAAAGTGATGGCGGGCTTCGCATTCTTCGCGGCAGTCGCCTACCTCGCGACGCAAGACCAACTCGCTTCCGGTATGACGATGACGGCAGAGGGTTACGCGTACCTCCCCGGCCCCTGGTTCGCGTTCTACGCCATCGGGTTTTTGGCGTTCTTCGCGCTCGCCGTCAGCGGCATCGCCGTATACTATCTTGAAAACAAGCAGACCGCGTCCGCGGCCGACCTGCGCCTGTTCGTGATTGGTTCCGCGGTCGTTCTCGTGGGGACGATGACGGGCAACCTCTTCCTCCCCCTCGTCGGCCTGCCGGCCGTGCGCCTCGCCACGCTTTTAGCGGCCGTTTACGGCTTGCTCCTAGCGCACCTCGCCGACGTGCGGGCGCGCGACTAAGCCGCTCCCCCCAGGCGACTCCCTTATATAATTGGGCTTGGGTTGAATTATTGACTCGCGTTGGATTGTTTGCGTGATTTTTGACCGTGGTTTTTTCCCTCGCCGCCGTCCTCGACCTCGCCGCCCTCATCGCCACGGCGGTTTCCATCTTCATCGTTTACACGCGCAACCCGCGCGGGGCGGCGAACGACGCGTACGCGTTTTTTGCGGCGTGCGTGATGGGTTTCATCGCGTCCGAGTTTTTCCTCTACGTGGCGCCCGACGCGGTGGCGGCCGGGTATTGGCTCGCCCCTCTCTTCACGTTCTCCAGCCTCCTCCCTTTTTCGTTCCTCGTGTTTTTACGGCACTTGCAAGGCAAGCGGTGGGCGTCTTACAAGACGGGAGCCGCCCTCACCTTTTCCGTCGTCGTCGCGCTTCTGTCGTGGAATAACCAACTCGCTTCCGGCGTTAAGGTCGCGTCGGAAGGCTTCATTTACGCGCCTGGCCGCTTGTTCGGCGTGTACGGTTTGGGGATGGTGTTGTTCTTCCTCCTTGCTCTACTCGGCTTTTGGGTTTTCTATCTGGACTGCGGCGAGTTCCGCCTTCTGCGTCAACTGCGTCTCTTCGCTCTCGCGACGTCCGTCCTCCTCTTCGTCGGCGTGACGGCCAACCTCATCTTTCCCCTTTTAGGTATCACGGTTCCGCGTCTGGCTTCGGTTTCCGCCGCCCTCTTTGCGCTCCTCGCCTCCGCCCTCGCTTCCTCGCTTGAAGACTACCGCCTCTTCCGCGCCTATCGCAAGAATTGAAACGGCTTCGTTCGCCCGTAAGACTCTTAAATCAGGGATTAATGAGAGTGAAGAGGTTTGCCGTATGGCGTTCACGATTGGTTCCGCGATTGACGCGTTGTCGTTCCTCGCTATCCTCCTTTCCGCTGCTCTCGTTTATCGGCACGCGCCCGCGTCGCGCACGACGCGCGCCTACCTCGCCTTCTGCCTCACGCTGCTCGGCTTGACGGGTTTTGAGTTCTTCATGTATTCGGCCGCCAGTCCAGAGGCCGCGCAGGCCGCCGCGCGCCTCCTCATTATTTCTGCGTCCGGCATTCCCCTAGGCTTTATGTTTTTCTTGCGCGCGTTGCAAAGCAAGCCGTGGCTGTCCACGAAAGTCGGCGCCGCGCTCGCTTTCTTTCTCCTCGTCGCCCTCCTCGCCCTCACCGGTCTGGTCGAGAACGGTGTCGCGCAAACCAGCGAGGGTTACGCGTACGTGCCCGGCATGTTCTTCACCTTCTACGCGCTCGGCCTCGCCGCTCTTATGGTTATTGCCGTTCTCGGCTTCGCGTTCTACTACCTCGAAAATAAGACGCTACCTTTTGCGTCCCGCATCCGCTTGTTTTTGGCGGGGACGGTGCTCATCACCATCGCCGGCGTGGGCGGCAACCTTATCCTCCCCGTCCTCGGCCTGCCCTCCGTGCGCCTCGCCAGCCTGGCCGCCGGCTTTTTTGCCGCCCTCATTGGCTACACCGCCTACGGCGGCGCAGCAAGCGCTTAACGCCTCGACTAGAGTTATGAGTCCGAGCGAAAGCGCGCGAGCCAAAGAAATAGGGGTTTACTTGTAATCGTGTTTTTTGGGCGCGTAGTACCGGTCGCCTTGGTGGGGGTCGAGTTGGAGGTTCGACGTTTTCACGGTTTTGCCGAACACGGCGTTGAAGAGCGCGTAGTTTTCGGCGACGAGTTTGACTTGTTTGCGCGTCGCGGTGCGGCGCACTTTCTTAGAGGCCGCTGACACGAGGGCGGCGCGCTTGGTTTTCTTGCTCAAGCAGTCCGTGAGGTCGACTTTGTTCTTGCACGCGGTGCGCAGCGCCTTGAGGATGTCTTTAATCGCGCGCTTGCCTTCGTTGAGTTGTGATTGCGAAAAACTCGTTTCGCGCGTGCGCAAGTACCGTTTTTCGCGCAGCACAAAACCCAGCAGTAAATCTAAGTCGTCAAACTCCATTGTAAACCCACCGCTTACGGGTAGGACGGCTTTCTAAATAAGGTTTTTGGGAGGGCTAAATGGGGGAGAAAAGTGCGGAAGAAGTGGTTTGGCGGAGGGTTTTCGCCACCCCCCCCGTCAGGGTGCTGGGCTTAGCGCTTGGTGGTCGCGTCCTCTTTCATGATGAATTTTACGATGGTGAAGACGACGAGGGCGACGACGAGAAAATCAATAAGGGCGCCGAGGAAGTCGCCGACGAGGAATTTGGAGTTCCCGATTTGGAGGACGATGGTGCGCCAGTCCCCGCCCGGCACCACCATGCCGACGATGGGCATCACGAGGTCCGTGACGAGCGCGGTGACGAGTTTGCCGGCCGCGGCGCCGATGATGAACGCGACCGCGAGCCCGAGGACTTGGTATTTCTTGAGAAACTCTTTGAATTCGCTCACAATGCCCATGCCTAACTTCACCCGCTGCGTTGGAAGGTACGACTCAACGCAAAACCCGTTTAACAACCATTCGTTGCGCGAATTCTAACCGTTTTTTAACCCCTTTCCGCCTCACCTCAAGCGGGTGTTTACGCGTTGAGCTTCCTTTCGAATGTGCGCAGTTTTCTCGAAAAAACCTACTTCGGCGTCGAAGAACGCTACTACGCCTTGATGGATTGGCTTCAAGCGCACGGCGTGCCGACCTACAAGTATTTCATCAACCCCATTGAGTCCCGCGGCGTTCCGAGCTTCCCCGTCTTTTGCATCCTCGTTTTGATTCTCCTCATTCTCCTCCTCGCCGCACTCTTCACAACCCCCGCGCCGAGCGGCAACCTCGACGTCTTCGTTTCACTCAACGGCCAACCCGTGGGCGGCGCCAGCGTCGACGTGTTCGCCGCGAACGGCGTACGCGTCGCGACCGGGCAAACCTCCAACGGCAAAGTCACCTTCCAAAATTTGGGTCCGCAACTCGTAACCGTCACAGCCGCCGCGCAAGGCGCCGAGAAAACCATTGACGTGGACTTGCGCGAACGCGCTTCGGTGCGCATCAACCTCGGCAGCGCAACCATCACGCCTGCGCCAACAGGGATTCCCGCCTCAACTACCCGGCCGTTCGTAACCCCGACACCGACCCCGTGCGACCGCGGCATCTGCCCAACCCCCTCGCCGACGCCGGTCGTGACGCCGCTGCCGCAAACCGGCAAAATCATTTTTCGAGTCCTCAACTCCAGCGGGCAAGCCGTGCCGGGCGCGAACGTGACGCTCTACTCGCTCGCGACGGACGCGCAACTCTACGCGAGCAGCACGGGAGCCGCGGGCGTGTTAACCGTGGGAGAGCTTGAAGTTGACACGCGCTTTCAATACACGGCCGACGCGAAGGGCTACCTTCCCTTCCCCGCGGACGGCGTCAAGCACACGGACGTGGTGCGCAAGAACCCGTTCGTGATTCAAATCACGCTGCTGCGCGACGGCGAGACGAGCAACGGGACGAACGGCACGAACCAAACTATCCGCCTCCTCCTCACGCGCTTCACGACCGCGAATTCTGCTGACTTACAACCCGTCCCGAACGCGCACGTGCAAGTCTACTCCGCGGACAGCGTACCCCTCAAGAAAGGGACGACGAACCTCAACGGCACCATCAGCTTCCTCCTCTCGAACGCGTCCACCTACGACGCGACCGCGAACGCGACCGGGTACTTCCCGTTCGTGAGCAACCCGTTCGCCGCCGGCGGCAACGTCACGCTCCCCCTTGAAAAAATCGACCCGAACAAAATCGCCGCCCTCACCGTCAACGTAAAGGACGACAACCTCAACCCCGTGCGCGACCCCAACGGCGTCCTCATCGCGCTCTTCGACGCGGACAGCCACCCGCTCGGCGCGGAAGCGAACACGACCACGGGCTCCACCGTCTTCACGAACCTGCGCCGCAACGCGACCATCATCGCGAACGCGTCCTACCGCATGTTCGAGGGCTCCAGCGGCCCCATCACCCTTGCGTCGGCGTCCAACACGGCCCTCATCGTGTTCGAACTCAACTTCGCGAACCTCACCTTCAACGTCACGGACTACTTCACTCAGGCTCCCGTCCCCGCCGCCGCCATCGCGGGCTCCTTGAATTCCTCTTATAAGAATTACTCGTTCACGTGCGTCACGGGCACCGACGGCACCTGCGAAATGCGAACCAAAGCCAGCATCCCCCTGGATTATGCAGTCAGTGCAGCGGGTTACTACCCCGCGAGCGTGACGGCGCGCGCCTTCGTCGGCAACCAAATCCTCATCTCCGTCCAACTCGTGAACCGCTCCCGCGCCGGCGACTCCATCGCCGTCCTCCAAAACCTCTACGACACCCGCGCGCCAGGCGAGCCCGTCACGCAACTCGAGCGCGGCGCGTCTTACCTCGCCCGCTTCTCGCTCTACTCTGCAGCAGACGTCAACGCGACCGGAATATACGTTGGAACCGCGAACGCGAGCAGCGACGACGCCTGGCGCCTCGCGACCCGCGCGCCCGCCACAACCGGCTTTCTCGGCACCATCGGCGCCTACACCCCTTCATCCAACGGCTGCGGCGGCTCGACAACGCAGTACCGCAACAACGCGAACTACTCGTGGATGGAGCTCTCCTTTAACGGCAGCACGCAAGACTACGTCTTCCCCGGCTTTAGTTTCATGCTCCCCACCAACCTCAACTCCCTCATCCCCCTCGCGATGCTGCGCTACCGCTCGTGGGCGACGCGCGGCGACCTCACGCTCCGCAACCCCAGCGACGAGCGCTACGCGGCAAGCAACACGACCAACGATTGTGACGCGAACGCCACCACCACCACGTACCCCATCATTGAGCCGAACACGGCGTGCAGTGACACCGCCTGCATCACGGTCACGCTCTCGCAGCAAGGCGGCGCGAGCTGCGGCAAAGGCACCGCGCAACTCGACTGCAACGGCACCGCGGTGTACGCCGGCAACTCCGCTAAACCCCTCCTCGCGTCGTTCGTGATCACGCCCAAGTTCAAGCCCGCCGTCGGTCAATCCTTGTACTGGAGCGCGGCCGTCAACCCGCCCTCACCCGCGTCCCTCACGGTTTCCCGCCTCACCCTCCCCACGGGCTCCATCAACTTTGATTCGCCCCGCATCAACGTCAACATCGCGAACGCGTTCCTCCAACCCGGTTACAGCGGTAACCTGACGGGCAACGTTTCCTTCAACCCCATCGCGAACCAATCCAGCGCGCCCGACCTCGACTTTGCGTTCCAAACCCCGCTCGGCGCCGTCAACCTCACGCTCTGGGTAAACGTCCAGAGCTCCGTGACGCCCCCCGCCCCTATCGTTCTCGGCGGCTACGACTGCCTCAACACGAGCGTCGTGAACGTCTCCTACAATCCGGCCGACATCCGCTTGGGTGCGGGCGGCATCTCGCTCTCGTGCACCAACCTTCCGCTCTTCGTCGACCCCATCTTCCCGGCGGACGCCGTGCAAATCAATCTCACCAGCGGCTCGTGTACGGCCCGCCTGCTGTGGCGTTTTCAGAGCTCGGACGGCAGCGATAAGTGCTACAAGTACGATGAGCAGGCTGGTGTTCTCAAGTACGAGCCGACGCAGCTTCAAGGTTCCGGCTGCCCGACAAAGTTTAGCCCCGCCGGCAACCTCATTGCCGCGTCGAACGCGAGCATGCTTTTCTACTGCAGCGCCGCTGGGAACGGGTACGGTGTCCTCAACCTCACCGTCCTCAACTACACCTCACCTGAATTCTACGCGCAACCCCTCCTCACCCAAGACCCGTTGGGCGCCATGAACCCGCAAGTTTGGCTGCTGCGCAACAACCAGCAAATCGGCGGCCGCGTCGTCACGCTGCAACGCTACCAAAACAACGTGCCCCTTACCGGCAACGAAAACACGTTCCACTACACGAGCAGTGAGCCCGCCCTCCAAGTATTCTCCTACAAGCCCGTCGCGAACGCGAACGTACGCGCCCTCGAAAACGGCGCCTCCTTCGCATCCAACGCGACGAGCCTCAACGCGAGTCCCGCCCTTTACGTCAACACGCCCGACCCCGCGTGGGTCACCAACCTGCTTCACAACGTCGTGCAACCCGCCGCTCTCGCTTC
>JBBILJ010000025.1:0-12561 GCA_037444945.1 Microcaldota archaeon
TGAGAAGTCGTTGTTACAGTATTTACTCTGGCAGTCGTCGTTGGCGGTACAGAGTTCGCCGTTCGCGTACGTGGGGACTCCCGTGCCTTTAACCGTAATGTAGGCGGTGCAGGACGCGACCGGCGAGTTAAGGTCATTGAGGAGTTCCGCCTCGGCTTGGTAAACGACGTCGGAAACGCCCGCCGCATAGCCTTGGCAGAAGCGGTACGATTTGTCGTTCACGATTCCGAAAACCTTAGAGTCGGCATCCGAGCACTTGATTCTCGCGTTCCGCACCCCGCTCGTCAAGTGGAGCGTCGTCAGCGTCAGGTTCGCCCCGTACCCGAAAGCCGAGTCCGGCAGCGTGGAGGGATTCGCCGACAGCGTGCACGAAGGCCTTAAACCCGCCCATGAGGCGTTGTAGACCGTGTAGTTTAACGCCACGAAATTTTGCGAGCAGGAGAGATTGAGGGTGCCGTTGGAGTAAACCCACGGACTCCCTAGCATTTCGGTCGTCTGAAAGCCACTCACCTCGTTACTCACGTTACACGCAGAATTGCCTGCTCTTGAGCTGCCGTCGAAGACGACGTTTGCCCCCGCCACGAATACACGCAGCGGGTCGGGAGTAAAGTCGACGTTGGGGAAGCACTTGCTGTAATTTTTGTATTCAGTGTTCTCAAACTTGGTCAACAGCTGCTGGTTCAACCCCCCACAGTTAGAGGCTTCAAGGCAGACGGCGTCCACGGGGTTGCTTGGGGAGACGGCGAGCGTGAACGCGTTCTGCGTCACGTGGACGCCCGTGCTGGAGTCGTACGTGATGCGGAAGGGGCACGAGTAATTCGCTGGCGGCCCCGTCAAGGCGCAGTAGCGCTGGAGAGGGTCTGCGTTCGGCAAGCACGTGTAGTACTCGACGGGCGTGTAGGTGCCGTCCCCGCACCCGGCGTCCGCGCAGCAAGTCGCGCTCGTTTCCCCGCCTTCAATGATGCCGTTGCCGCACACGCTCTTCACGGACACGTTCATTTGGAAGTACTCGCCCCCATAGTAAAGGCGAATGGGTTTCGGTACACCGCCCGTGCTCTTCAAGGGATTGTAGTCAACGGAAAACGAGAAGGGCGACGGAAGCGCCGTGAAGGTCGCCTGGTTTCCGACCAGCGAGGGGTACCCGACGCCAGCACCGCTCTGCACGGCATTCACAAGCGCGAACACGTCACTCGCCGATGTATTCAACACGAGAACATTCGACGGGCGAGGCGGAATAATCGGACCCCTTGTGGGCGCCGCAGCGAACGACCAGACTTGCGGTTTGGGGGGCAACCAAACTCTATAGTCAACATGCACGCTGCCCGCGTTGCAGGACTGGGACTGGGGTGGACAATCATAAGGAGTAACGGCGTAACTCGTTTTCGTCGCGGCACCCGTAAGCGTTACGCCATTCGCGGTTTGCGTGTAGGTGGCGTCCACGCAGAAACCGCTCGGCGAACACCACCGGTCCGCCGGCTTCACGATAGTGAAACTGCGACCGTTTGTGGCGGCGTTGCAGCCGCGGGGCGTCGTGCACGACGAAGCGTTCAGGACGCAGGCTCCGTTGACGCAGTAGCCGAACGAACAAGAAAGAGGGGCACCAGCATTGCAACGCGAGCCGTCCAGCTGGCCGGTGCACGTCGGGACGGGCGTCGCGCTGAAAGGCAGGTTTTGGGAGCCCGCCGCGGCGGAGTCGCCATAATTCGCGTCAACGGGCGTGCGAACCACGATCGTGGTGGCGGTTGCGTCCGCGCCGTGCTGGGCGCGCGCGAACGCGCTGTAATTCAAGTCGAGGCTGCCCGTCGCGTTGGGGAGCACCGTCAAGTGGAACGTGTACGTGAAACCGTCCCCGTAACCGAGCGCGGTGTCGACGGACTCGGTCTCCACCCACTTCAAACCACTCCGCCCGTAAGCGTAGGGAGCTAGGGAGTACACGGGGCATTCGGCTGCCGTGGCGTCGTACGCGGAGGAGGCGTGAACGTCGTACGAACTGGCTGAGTAGGAGTCGTGATGGAGGGTGAGAAAAGCGGCGTCCGCTCCCGCCGTTAGAGCGCTGCCGGCGCGCAGGTACGCGCCCGTGGTGTTCGCGAAGTAGGACGTGACGGAGTAATGCGCGTCATAGGACTCGCCGGCTTGGAGGGTGGTGACGGCGCTGCCGATCGCGTCCGATAGGCTTGTGAAGCGCGACGCCACGAGGCAGGGCTTGTCGTACGTTGGGGCGCCGCCGCACGCGTCAACCACATTGGCGAGGGTGAGGTTGATGCTCGTCGAGGCGAGGAACGTGACGTCGTAAGACACAGGCGCGAAACCAGTCTTGTTCGCGGAAAAAACGAGCGGCGTACTCGTGGGGAGAGTGAGGTTGCAGTTCGAAGCGTCCGCGCAACCACCGAGGAACACTCCGCTCGACGTGGCGGAGTAGTTCGCGCTCGCGATGAGGTCGCCGAAGAGCGTGACGGCTTGGAGGTGGACGGCGGCGGGCGGGGGCGCGATCGTGACGGTGACGGCGTTTTGCGCGCTGCTCAAAAGCGCGGTCGCGGCGCCAGCCAAGTTGTCTTTGCGGCCGGCCGCAATCACGGTTTGCCCGCGGCGTAGCGCGGTGGAGGAAACGACCCAGCCTTGCGCGTTCGTGACGAGGCCGCTTTCGAGCACTTGGTGATTGGTTGAGAGGATGGAGATGGAGGCGCCGGAGAGGGCGACGCCGAGGGCGTTGATGGCCGTGACGTTAAGCGTGGCGTTGTTGGAGGCGTTAGCGGCTTCCAGAGTGAGGTTTTGCGTGGAGCCCGCCTGGAAGGAGGTTGACGCGGCGTCCAAGTAACCCGTCTTGTTGACGACCACGTAATACGTGGACTTGGAGTCCATGTAATTCGTCAAGTTCGCGAACCCGTTCGCGTCCGCGTCGCCGCTCTGAAGGAGCGAGTACGACGAATAGTCCGCGCGCAAGGCGGCGTTGGGTTGCGCGTAAAGCGCCCACGAGGAAGGCAAGCCGCTACCCGAACCATCCACCGTGTACAAGTACGTGTAGTTCGCGGCCCCCAAAAGCGAGGGGTCTAAGGACAATGAGAGGGAGTTGTCGACGCCTGGGAGGAGCGTGAGGTTGTCGCTCTGCGTGAATTGATACCCGCGCGCGTACGCCGTCGAGTACACGACGATTCCCGGCGCGAGGTCCGCGAACGTCACGGAACCCCCACTCGACGTGCCTTGCTTCAAGGGTTGTGAGGCGTCCGCGGCGTTAAATACCTTGACGGACGCGCTCAGCGGGTTGTGCTTCGCCGAGTCCGTGACGCGCACCGTGAGGGACGAAAAAGAGGGAGGCGTGGGAGTCGCCGTCGGGGTCGGGGTCGGAGACGCTTTTTGGAGGAGGACGCTCTCCACGTAACTCGGTTTCGCGGTAAAGGAGCCACTCGCGTCCCCGTAACCCGTCAGTGAAACCGCGTAACTCACGGCGTCCCCCGCATTGGCTTGAAACGAGTACTCGCCCGCCGCGCTCGTGGAGCCGCCGCCGGGCGCGAGGGCGGTGGCGGTGTACGTGACGCTCGCGCCCGCGAGGGGGCCGTTGGCGTCGGAGACGCGAATCGTGACGCGCGCCAGCGTCGGGGTTACGGTTACGGGGAGTTCGCGCAAGTGGAGGGTGGCGCTCGTGGCTTGCGTGAGGTCGACGCTTGCACTCGCGCTTTTGTAGCCCTCTTTGGCGACCGCGATTCTCGCGAGGGCTTGCGCGGCCGGCACCGTGAAGGTCGCGGAGCCGTTCACGGTTTCGTTGCTGAAAACCAAGTCGCCGATCGTGACGTTGACGCTCGCCGCGTCCAAGGGCTGGCCGGTAGTGGAGATGACGTTGACGGTGAGCGTGACGGACGACGGTTGTAAAGCGTAGAAGGCGCCGAGAAGGAGCAAGAGCAGAACCACGAGGTGGAGTGCAACCCATACGGGAAAACTCGGCGCCCCGCGCGATTCAATGGGGTTGACGAAGTACTCGTACACGGGCACGTGGGCTTTGTCTTCCCACCAATCCATCCACGCATAATACCTTTTTTCGAGGTAGAGGTATGCGTGCACGAGTGAATCCCGGATTGCCAAAGTCTCCCCAGCCTCCCAACGATTCTTCTTGTGGTGAAAAAGCAAAACCACGAGCCTTTATATTCCCTTTTAGAGCGAGCGGGAGTCTCCAATAAATGAGGTTTGTCAGAACCCGTGCGAGGGTTTGAATGTTGTGGGCGGCGACCCACTTCCGGCATGCGCGACGGCGCGTGCCCGCCAAGCGTTCCTCGAGGGTGGAGTGGTAGCGTTTCGCAAAGCCGCCGAAGAGCGCTTCCACCTGATCACGGTACGCTTTTCGGTGCGCGTGCGAGTACGCGCGCCACACGGCGCCTCGGATGCCCGTGCGCTCCGCGCGGTCGAGACGTTGGTGCATGCGCGCCCGCCAACTGTTTTTGAACGCGAGGCGGTAGAAGTCCTTCGCGTCGTACGCTTTGTTGCCGAAGAGTTCGGACGGCGGGCCGGCGCGCCGCGCGAGGCGGCGCAAAACCTTTAAGACGCGTTTCGCCGTGGGTTCTACCGTGATGGTCACGACAGCACACCTCCGTTAAAACCCGCCAACCGTGGGGGGGGGAGATAGCGGAGGTTCCACTTAATTGCTGGACGGTTTCGGGCAAACCGAGCGCTTAAATTCTGGGTCACCTCCAAAAAACAATCATGCCTCCCTCCAAACTCGTGCGCGAAATTAACCTTCTCCGTCGAACGAACCGGAGCCTCGCGAAACGTTTCGTCCGCGCCGCGCAAGAAGATGAAGCCGCTCAACGCCGCGCCCGCGCGCAAATACCCGTCAAACTCGTTTCTCTCACCCCCAAAGGCGTCGTGTTGGACGCGACCAATGAGGCCGCGGACCTCTTCGGCCTTGAACGCGTACCGCGTGGCAAAGTCCACCCTCGCCCCTTCAAAGAATTCCTCGACATGACTGATCCGCCGACGCGGACACTCTACGCACAAGTGCTGCGCAACGCGCGAAAAGGCGCCCAACCCTCCTCGATTCCACTGGCGGGCATTATTCGTCACCGCAACAAGCAAACGGGCGCGTTAGAGGACTCGTACGCGCGCTTCGCCGTCACGCGGGACGGAAACCGTTCCATCGTCCAAGTTCGCTTGTCGCGAATGGAGGACTTACTTGAACGCGGCCTCGTGAGCGAGTTATTTGACGTGCAGCGTGAAATCAGCGGGCAAACGGATCTTCAGCAAAGCATGCAAGTGTTGGCCGACGACTTTTCACGCCTCGTTCCCGGCACCTTCGTCGTCGTCGCGTTTCGTAATGGAGCGGGTCTCTCGTTACGCGTGAGCCGCAACGCGATCGAGCACGGCCTCAACCCGGAAACCCTCGCGAAAGAGGACCCCATCAAGATTGGGGAAGGCCTTATCGGCCGCGCGTTCGAGCTGGGCGTTTCGCAGGAAACACGCGACTTGACGAGCCTGCCGGAGAGTGAGCGCGCACGCACGGACATTGACCGCCTCCTCAAACTCAAGGGCAGCGCGTACGTTCCGCTCCTCATCGCGCGGGATCGCGAAGGAAACGAGGAGAAGATTGGCGCCGTGGGTTTTTATCACAGCGAGCACTTCCCGCGCGCCTCGCGCGTCTTCACGCCGAACACCAAACGAATGATTGCCTCCATTAGCGATCACGCCGCCCTAACGCTCAAAAATCTTTATCGCGCGCGCTACGACGAGCTCACGGAGTTACCCAACAGAGCCACCGTCATGCAACACCTTCTCTCCCTCATCACGAAACCTTTGCAAGGCGCGGCCGCGATTCGAGTCGAGCCACCGGGCCCGCTCGACTTGCACTACATTGACATGGATGGATTCAAGCAAATCAACGACGAGCTCGGCCATGAACGCGGCGACGAAGTCCTTCACGATGTTGCAGCCACCCTCAAGAAAGTCGTGGATCGCGAAACTCGGCTCGCGAGTTTTTCGGCGGAAGCGAAAAAGAAGACGCCGCCATTGGTGGCGCGCTACGGCGGCGATGAATTCATCGCGGTCACGCCGCACCTCGACCTCGCCCACACGCAACAGTTGCGCGACCTCGCGAGGAGTGAAGTGCAAACCATGTTTCGCAAAAAATACGGTTCTGACCCCGCCATCCAAGATTTGGTCGCGCAAGGCAAAATCGGCGTCTCCGTTGGAACCTTAACGCTACGCGATCATGAAGCGAGCGAGGGGGAGGAGCGTGTCGTGAGCACGGGTCACGTCTCGCTTGATCGCGCGACGCTCCACGGAAAATTTCTCGCTAAAAGCGCGCCACACGCCTACATCAAGCGCGCCATCAGCATCGCGGAACAACAAATGTATAATCAGAAAAGCGAGAAAGGCGTCGAGCGCTAACGGTCTTTTTCTTGAGTTGAGTTTATTCGCGCGACGGCGTCCGCGACGCGGAGTTGCGCTTCGGCGCCCGTGCGCAGGTCGCGTAGCGTGACCTCGTTTTTTTCTCGTTCGCGCGCACCAACGACGACGGCGTAAGGAATTTTTTGCTTGGAGGCCCACTCCAAGTTCTTGCTCACCGAGCGATCCACCACGTCGAGGGAGCACTTGACGCCGGCGGCGCGGAGTTTTTGCGCGACATCGATGGCGTACGCGAGCTCGTTCACGGGCACCACGAACGCTTGCACCGCGCTCAGCGTGCTGGGTTTCTTTTTCTTGACGTACTCGGTGAGAACGTCGATACCGAACGAAAACCCTACGGCGGGAACGCGTTCTTTACCGGAGAATTGACCAATCATGGCGTCGTAGCGGCCGCCCCCAGCGATGCTGGACGTAATTCCGCTCGACGCGTCGGTGAGGTAGGCTTCGAAAACGGTTCCCGTGTAGTAGGATAAGCCGCGCGCGAGCCAAGGCTCGAACTTGATTTTGTCGAGCACGTTGTACGCCGCACAGAAATCGAAAAATTCTTTGAGTTCCCGCAAGCCCGCCAAGCCCTCCTCAGTTTTTTCGATGCTGCGTAATTCGGCGAGCAAGTCAAACGCACTCGGGTACTCATCCCCCAAACCCAACAATGACAATAACTTCTCTGCAACACTCGCGTCCACGCCGCGCTGCGTCACGAGTTCGTCGCGCACGCCGTCGACCCCGATTTTAGCGAGTTTGTCGATGGCGAGAATCGCGCCCGTCTCCCCGTCTTTCGGCACGCCGGCGTAAGCGAGAATGCCGTTGAGAACCTTGCGGTTATTCACTTTAAGGATAGCCTCGACTTCCAGCTCCTTGAACGCGTCCACGGCGAGCGCGAGGAGTTCCGCTTCCACGAGCGCGCCGGAAGCTCCCACGACGTCGACGTCGGCTTGGCAGAACTCGCGGTACCGACCCGTTTTCAAAGGCCCGTCGCGCCAGACGGGAGCGATCGCGTACCGCTTAAACGGAAAGGGGAGTCGAGGGTTGGCGGCGATGACGCGCGCTAAGGGCACGGTTAAGTCGTAGCGTAAACCGAGGCGTCGGCCGCCTTGGTCTTGGAGTTGGTAGGTTTCTTTGAGGATTTCGTCGCCGCCCGCGTACTTGGAGGAGAGAATGCTCCATTTCTCGAGGGCGGGTGTTTCGAGGGGCGCGAACCCGTAGCGCTCAAAAACGGCGCGCAGCGCGTTTTTCGGCGGGAAGAAAATCGCGGCTGCCGCGCGGCGCTTGTAGGTCCGCTACGGTTAACGCGTTATCGTTGGGGTTCGTCATGAGGCAAAACCTCTACGTGTGAGTTGAATTTTAAATAGCGAGCCAACTCGCCGAAACGAAAAAGGGCCGGGTGCGAGATTTGAACTCGCGTCAGGAGCTCCACAGGCTCCGATCCTGACCACTAGACGAACCCAGCCACGATTAATGCGCGTGAAGCAAAGCCCCGCTCGAAACGAGAGTCAAGCGGGGAGAAAAAACGCGTGAAAGAAAACGAGGAAACGCGAGCGTCGAGCGAGCCGTGCGCGGCTTAAACCCGATGAAGTAACTCACCACTCATCGAACACTCACACTAGGAATTGGGACGGGCGAGGTTTTTAAGACCTCCGCTTGTGTTCGGGTTTTCGCGGGAAACGGTTTCCGTAATGTTATTTAACGTCCAACGCCCCGTTCTATTCGTCATGGCGCCCCCAAAAACGCGGAAGTCGCTTCGCTCTTCGCTCGCGTTCGAAGTCAAGGAAGCCATCGGTTCAACTCCCACCGAGCAACTCGGAACCGTGGCGGGAACCGTCCTCAGCGCCGTTCCCGGAGTCTCCCTCGTCACCACCTTCACGGGTTATTTGGAAAAACGCGGTCTTAAGCGTAAGATTCGAACACTGGACGCCGGAAAACGCCAACTCCTCGCTGCAGCCGTGCGCCACGCTCTTGAACACGGCGAAATCAAGCAGCCCGTCGTGCGCGTCATCGGGAGCCAGTACCGCTCGTTTCCACCCCGCGTCCAGCAAAAAGGCGGCATCCGCAACTTGTTGTACCGAAAGCCCGCCTACGCGTTAACGCCGCCGCGCACCTCGTTCGCGTTAACTTGGCGCACGCGTAAACCATCCCGGTGGCCTCGCCTCGCTGCTCAAGGCGTGAAGCGTCAAGTTCTCTTGGCGCAGCGAAAACGCTGAAAACGAAGTCTCCCGTACAACCCGATAGCGCGCGCCTTAGATGAAGAAGACGAGGATGGCGAAGAGAATGAAGAAAACGACGGCGACGTCGAGGAAGAAGTAGGAGAGGACGGCGAGAACAATGGGGGCGGCGTACGCCGCAATCGCTAAATCGGAGTTGCCGAGCGCGCTCGCGTGCTCCCCAATCAAGACACCGAAGAAGAACACGATGAAAATGAAGGCCGTAAAGTGTTTGACGGTGAGGCTCACATTATCCATCAAGTGCCCCATGCCGCGCTCAATCCAGCCAATGTCCGCGTTCAAGTCGCGCGAGGTGTGTCGACCCTCCCCCTTGCCGCGGTGCTCGCCCTCCGCTTCGGATTCTCCCGATTTTTCGTGGTGCGCCATACGCTTCTCTCTTGGCGCCGCCTCGCTTTAAAACTATACGGTTGAAAAACAAAACGGGTCTAACGCCTTCATTATGGCGCTCTCGTTTCGCCGCGCACGCCCCGCGGACGCGTACACGCTCACCGTCCTCACGCGCGCCTTCTTTCCCTACACGCGCTTCACGACCGAAAAAATCGCGCGCCGCCTTACCAATCCCCGCATTCGCTACTACCTCGCCCGCCTCGACGGACGAACAGTGGGCTTCGTCGACTTTCGATTCGACGCGGCGAGTGGACGCGTGATGGGCCTCGCCGTACTGAACGAGCATCGCCGCCGAGGCATCGGCGAAAAACTCTTCCGCCTCGCGTTACGCGAAACCAAGAAAGTACGCAAGAGGTATGCCGTCGTGTTGGTCGACCCGCTTAATGCGCCCGCCCTCGCGTTGTACAACAAGTACGGTTTTCGTTTTTGGAAAAAGAGCGGCAAACGACTCGATGGGCGCGAAATGGTGTTCTGGCGCAGGAATTTATTCTCCCGCTCTCCCACTTCAAAGCACTGTGATAGAAGGAGATTAGCGTATGGATTTTGGAGAACGCCGTCACGCCGCCGCTGAACGCATCAAGCACGAGTTATCCGCGCAGCCGGACGCCGTGCGTCGAAGAGGTTTTCTGGCCGCCAACATTCGCGCGCATCACCCCTTCTCGCCCGAAGCGTTCGCTGCCTACGCCGCGCTCCAAGACGAGTTTGGGGCGGGAAAGGCGCGTGAAGCACTGACGGACGCGTACTTGAACCAGTTCGCGAACCCGGAACACATTCCGCCCGAACGACTCGCGGTGCTTCTCGAGCCCTACACGCACAAGAACGCGCTCGCCCTCCTCATTCAGCCTGAGCACGTCTCCCTCGTCAAGAAGGGCTTCACTGCGTGGCGCGCCGTGAACCGCCTCCCCCTCAAGAATTCGGGCGCCCTTGCCGAGCGCACGGTGGAGGTGCTGCAAAAACTTTACCGCCTCTCGCATGAAAGCGAAGATAAAAACATCCAAACCGCCGCAACCCGAACCATGGACCAATTACACGCCAAAGTCGTGAAAGTGAGCGGGGTGAATGCCGCCGAGCTCGAAAAAACGCTCGAACAACTCCGTCAGACCGTGAACCGGCACCTCGAAAAAAAAGCCTAAGGCCTCCTTCGTCGCTCCTCTTTTTATTGGCTCCACTCCTCTTTCCTATTCACTCACAGGTGCTTAGGCTGAATGGACGTTGAAACGAAACTCGACCTCGCATTACGCGCCCCCACGCAGGAACTCGTGACGCGCGAGGACCTCAAAATCCTCTTCGAAACGAATTCCGCACCGACACATTACCAGGGCTTCGAGATTTCGGGCCTCCTCCACATCGGCACGCTGCTCGTGAGCGGCTCGAAAATCAACGACTTGCACCAAGCGGGTGTGAAGACGCAAGTTTTTCTCGCGGATTGGCACAGCGTCATCAACCACAAACTCGGCGGTGACTGGGACGCTATCCACAGCGCGGCGAAGTATTTCGCGGAAGGGTTCAAGACCTTCTGTCCCGGCGTCAAAACCGTTCTGGGCTCCGACCTCTACCACGGCAACGACGCGTACTGGAAGAACGTCGTAACGTTTGCGAGCCACATGACGCTCGCGCGCACGCTGCGCACCATGACGATTCTCGGTCGCAGCGAAAGTGACAAACTCGACTTAGGCCAGTTTTTGTACGCGCCGATGCAGGGCGTCGACATCCACGAAATCGGCGCCGACATCGCGCACGCGGGAATGGATCAACGCAAAATCAACATGCTCTCGCGCGAAGTGTTTCCGAAAATGGGTTGGAAGCCTCCCGTCGCACTCCACCACGAACTCGTTCCGGGCCTCACGGAACCCGAGCCCGTCACCGCAAAAACCGATGGCGAGACGATGAACGCGAAAATCGAGAGCGTGGTGACCGCCAAAATGAGTAAAAGTAAGCCGGATTCCGCCATCCTCATTCACGACTCGAAGCAAGAAATTGCGCGCAAACTCGCCCGCGCGTACTGCCCGCCCGCAAGCGCGGACCCGTCCACGAATCCAGTGCTCGCGTTCGCGCGCCTCCTCTTCTTCCGCGGCGAAGAAAAAGAATTTCAAGTAGAGCGCGATGCAAAGTTCGGCGGGGATTTTGTGGCGAACTCGTACCCGGAACTCGAGAACGCGTACACAAGCGGCCGGCTACATGCCGCGGACCTCAAGGCCGGTGTCGCCATCGCGATTAATGACCTCGTTGAGCCGGTGCGCTCGCATTTCGAGAAGAAACCCGAACTCTTAGCCGTCTTCAAGGGGACTCAAGTCACTCGCTAAAAACAGGGAACGCAATCATGGTGCAGGCTTCCAGCAGCGTTAAAACCTTCGGCGGCCTCGAGAATACGCCGCTCGAACCAGCTCGCGTCGCGATTCTCCCCGCTCCTTTTGAAGGCACCACGACGTACGGAAAAGGGACGGCGAAAGGACCCCAAGCGATTCTCGACGCGTCGTACCACATGGAGTTATTCGACGAGGAACTCAAGGACGAACCCTACGAGGCCGGACTGCACACGCTGCCCGCCCTTGATTTTTCGGGCAAAAACGTCGAGGAAGCCGTCGCGCTCGTCAAGGACGCCATCACGCCGCACGCACAAGCAGACCGCAAGACCCTCATTCTAGGCGGCGAACACTCGATTACGCTGGGCGCCGTGCAAGCCTTCGCCGAAAAATACCCGAACCTGACCGTCCTGCATTTTGACGCGCACCCCGACTTGCGAGACGAGTGGGAAGGCTCTAAGTTTTCGCACGCGTGCTGGGCGCGCCGGGCGCACGAGCTCGGCGTCAATTTGATTCAAGTCGGGATTCGGGCGGTGAGTCGCGAGGACCATGAGTACGCGACGACGAACAAGGGAATACACACGTTTTACGCGGCGGACAAACCCCGCTGGATCCCGAACGACATCATGCAAGCGTGCAGCGATAACATTTACCTCTCCTTTGACGTGGACGCGTTCGACTCGAGCCTCATGCCCGCCACGGGCACTCCGGAGCCCGGCGGATTAGAGTGGTGGGAAACGCTCGCCGTCATCCGTATGGTCGCTAAGCAATTCAACATGATCGGGATGGATGTCGTGGAGCTCGCCCCCATCCCGGATGCGCACGACTCTGACTTCACGGCCGCGCGTCTGGCTTACAAAATGATTGCGTACGCCTTTGAGCGACGCGTCATCGACAAGCACTTAAAGCAAGAATTCGCGCAAAGGCAGTGAGAGCGGGAACCGCACTTCTCGCGGACAACTAGGTCAGAGCGCGTCCCGCAGCGTCGCCACCACGGTGTCCGCCTTCGTTTTCCGCAGCTCTTTTTCGGTGTGCGTGGTCGCGACCGCGATGACGCCCATGCCGGCGCGCTTGCCCGCCTCGATGCCGGTCGGCGTGTCCTCGAAAACAAAGCATTCCATCGGCTTGACGCCCAACTTTTTGGCGGCCGCGAGATAAATTTGCGGATGCGGTTTAGCTTGCTTCACGTCGAAGCCCGCGACGAGCGCGTCCAACTCACCCGCGACGCCTATTTTTTTGAGGAAGAGTTCAGTGAGCGGGCGTTC